>CAINLT010000455.1 GCA_903850505.1 uncultured Myxococcales bacterium
AGTCCAGTGAAACCTCAGCCCGCGAATCGGATCATCCTCTTGGGTGCGCCTGGCGCAGGCAAGGGCACGGTCGCCAAGGCGCTGGTCGACCTGTTCGGACTCTCGCACCTCTCGACCGGCGACATGCTGCGCGCGGCGGTGGTTGCGGGTAGCCCGCTGGGCGTGCAAGCCAAGAGCTTCATGGACGCGGGCGCGCTTGTGCCTGACGAGCTGATGGTTGGCCTCATCGCCGATCGTGTGCAGCAGCCGGATTGCAAGGGCCCAACGGGGATCGTGCGGTTCCTGCTGGATGGCTTTCCGCGCACGCTGCCGCAGGCTGACGCGCTCGACGCCGGCCAGCTCGGTCCAGATCTGGTTGTGTATCTGGAAGTGGATGACAGCGTGCTGATCGATCGCCTCTGCGGTCGTCGTACCTGCCCGAGCTGCGGCAGTCCGTTCCACATTCACTTCGCGCCACCCAAGGTCGAAGGCATCTGCGATCGCTGCGGCACCGCGCTGGTGCATCGGTCGGACGATCAAGAAGGCGCGATTCGCAAGCGCCTGGAAGCGTTTCATCGGCAGACTGGCCCGTTGGTCGGTCGCTATGAAGCCTGCCTCGTGACGATCGACGGTGCGCAAGCGCCGGCCCAGGTGCTGGCGCAAGTTGTCAGCACACTGCGGTCGCGTGGGGCGATCGCAGACGTAGAATCTCCTGCCGCAAATGCGGTAAGTTAGCGGATAGTCAAGATTTTTAGTCGGATCCGGGGCGTGGTGCTTGCGGATTGCGGACGGAGTCACGAGGACCTTACGGGGTTCACGAGCACAAGGGGCCTGGATGTCGAAAGACGACGCGATCGAAGTCGAAGGCACCGTGCTGGAGCCGCTGCCGAATGCGATGTTTCGTGTTCAGCTGGACAACGGTCACAAGGTTTTGGCCCACGTTTCCGGTAAGATGCGCATGCACTTCATCCGGATCCTGCCCGGTGACCGGGTAAAGGTGGCGCTGAGTCCGTATGACCTGACGCGCGGCCGGATTACCTACCGTGCCAAATAATTGCCTCTGAGAGGCAGTGAACGTCGCAATACGGGTGGCGTTCTGTGAATTGTTGGTGTAAACTTACGGCCCCCGGAGCGACCTTGGTTGCAATGACGGGCAAGAAGTTTCCGGTGAACAGCCGGAAGTTACGGAAGAAACGGTCGCTCGCATGAGGGGCCGGTTGAGACCGAGATGTTAGCCAGGGCGCCTTGCGGCCCTGCACGAGGAACCGATGAAAGTGCGAGCCTCCGTCAAACCGATTTGCGACCAGTGCAGCGTCATCAAGCGCCGCGGCATTGTGCGTGTCATCTGCGCCAACCCGAAACACAAACAGCGTCAGGGCTAATCCGCCCGGCTTGTTCACGTTCTTGTCCCTCAGGAGTTCATCATGGCCCGTATCGCTGGCGTAGACCTGCCCCGCAACAAGCGGATGGAAATCGCCCTTCAGTCGATCTACGGCATCGGCCCGCACGTTGCGGTTGATGTCTGCCAGAAGGCGGGTATTCCGCTTGGCAAAAAGAGCGACGAGCTCACCGAGACCGACATCGTTCGCATCCGCGAAGTGCTGGAAAACCAGTACAAGGTGGAAGGCGATCTGCGTCGTCAGGTGGCGATGGACATCAAGCGCCTGATGGACCTTGGTTGCTACCGTGGCCTGCGTCACCGCAAGGGTCTCCCCTGCCGCGGTCAGCGCACGCACACCAATGCCCGCACCCGCAAGGGCCCGCGTCGCACGGCGATCAAGAAGAAGTAAAAACGGCTCGCGTAGAGCCCGTTCCCAAGCAAGTATTGGCTATCACCAAGGATTTTCAGCATGGCTACCCAGCAGTCCAAGCCCGCCGCCGCCCGCGTCAAGAAGCGCATCAAGAAGAACATCCAGTCGGGCGTTGTGCACATCGTGTCGACGTTCAACAACACGATGGTCACCGTTACCGACGTGTCCGGCAACGTGTTGTCGTGGTCGACCTGCGGTCGTCGCGGCTTCAAGGGTTCGCGCAAGTCTACGCCGTTCGCGGCGCAGATGGCTGCTGAAGATGCGGCGCGTCGCGCCCAGGAACACGGCGTCAAGACCGTGTCCGTGCTGGTCAAGGGGCCGGGCACTGGCCGTGAAGCCGCTCTCCGCGCGCTTGGCAATGCGGGCTTCCGCGTCACGACAATTCGTGACGTCACGCCGATCCCGCACAATGGCTGCCGTCCGCCCAAGCGCCGCCGCGTCTAGTTCGCGCCGGTTCTAGTTGCGCAGCAGCAGCTGCGACTTTGCGAGTTTTCTACCGTACGTACCCGTCTCTGAGGAAATCATGGCCCGTTACATTGGTCCCGTTTGCCGTCTCTGCCGCCGTGAAGGCTTGAAGCTCTTCTTGAAGGGCGAGCGCTGCTACACCGAAAAGTGCGCGATCGATCGCCGCGCGTACATCCCGGGCCAGCACGGCCAGGCGCGCAAGGGCAAGGTGTCCGAATACGGTCGCCAGCTCCGCGAGAAGCAGAAAGTGAAGCGCATCTACGGTCTCGTGGAGAAGCAGTTCCGCGGCTACTACGACATGGCGTCCCGCAAGGCCGGCGTCACGGGTGAGAACCAGCTGGCGTTCCTCGAGCGTCGCCTCGACAACGTTGCGTACCGCCTCGGTTTCGCGGCGAGTCGTTCGGAAGCCCGCATCCTGGTTGCGCACGGTCACCTGCTCGTCAACGGCAAGAAGTGCGACATCCCGTCGCTCATCGTCAAGCCGGGCGATACGGTCGAAGTGAAGACCGCGACCAAGGAAGTCGCCCGCGTTGTTGAAGCGCTGGAAGCCGTGGATCGCCGTGGCGTTCCCGCTTGGTTGACGCTGGACAAGAAGGCGATGAAGGGCACGGTCAGCACGCTGCCCAGCCGCTCGGACATCACCATGCCGATCGAAG
>CAINLT010000456.1 GCA_903850505.1 uncultured Myxococcales bacterium
GCGTCATCAGCCCCGCCGTCACCGGTCCGGTCTTGTTGACGGTCGCCTTCTCGTACATCTCGCGGTAGCGGCTCGCCAGTTGCACATCCGGCGCGCCGACCTCGCTGGCCTTCAACCAGCCCGTCTCCACCAGATTCGTTTCGCGATCCAGGATGTAGCGCACTTCGGTCCAGTTCCCCGCCTGCTTCTCGACCGTGGCGCCCGTCAGCTCCAACGTGGCACCGCGCTGCACGACGATGCTGGTTTTCGTCTTGTCATCCGGCTGCTTGCGCAAGGACGCCTGCACCAGCGCCATGCGCGCGCCTTCCGCACCACCGCGGGTCGGCGTGTCCGGGCGCTGGTCGGCGGTCGCGTCGCGCTGCGGACCCGGCGTCGTCGTCGCCGGCTGGTGCTGGGTCTGCGGCGGCGTCGGGCTCGGTCCCGTGTCGGTCTGCTGGTCCTGCGCCTTGGGCGGCGTCCACTCTTCCAGATAGTTCTCGACGACATAGCCGCGGGTGCCATCCACGTCGACCAGGATCCACGTCATCCCGGAGGCTTTGCGGCGGTCGTCGAAGATCTTGACCAGGCTGCCACGGAGCAGCAACGCGATCACCGGCGCGGACATGCCCGCCTGCTCGTGCAGCCGCAGGTGGCCGATCACGGCGCGCATCCCAAGTGGAGCGGGCATCGGGGCTTGCGCGGCCGTCTCTGCTCCTGCCGCCGGCGTCTGGCCGTCGCGCGGCGCAGCCGTCTCATCGACCAGGTAGCGGTCGGCGACATAGCCACCGACGCCGCCGACTTGCACGTAGACCCAGCTGGTGCCGTCCTGATCGCTGCGATCGTCAAACGCCTGCACGAGCGCGGCCTTGGGCAGCACGCGCTGGATCGGCGCCTTCGTGCCGGGCGCGCGCCGCAGGTTCAGGGCTTCCTTGACGCGGCGCGGACCGAGCGCAGCCGCCGCCGGCCCCTTCGGCTTGCCATCGTCCACAGCACCGGCACCGCCAGGCCGCAAGCGTGCCGCACCTTCCGCATACGTCGCGGCAGGTTGCTCACGCAGGCCACCGGACTGGCTTTGCTGTTCCGTCCCCGCCGCGGGCGTGGAAGTCGCTGGAGCCGGACGCTGGTTCTGGGTCTGTTCAGGCAAGGTCCACCTCGACGCGGCACGCACGGCTTCCAGGTACAGCTTAGGCAGCGGGCTCCGCGTGGCAAGGGACGGCGGCCGACGCGGGGGTGCGCAGGCCCCAGCCCAAGCGCAGCGGCAACGGCAACTGCGCGTGGCGCCGCTACCACTGGCGCGTCGCGTACGGCTTGTCGCCCTGCCCCGCGTTGCGCGCCGTGGCAATGCGTTGGTTCTTCGAGACGAACATGCGCCGCTGCCAACGCCGCTCCGCCGCGAGGGCGCCGTGCTCGCTGGCTCCCCAGGCCTCGCCGAACAGGTGCTTGGCCGCCGCCACCGCGTCCGGCGACCGGGTGCGGATCTCCTCGACCAGCTCGCGCGCGGCGCCCAAGGGATCGGTCTCGATCCGCGTCACAAGGCCCAGTGCCGCCGCTTCCTGCCCGCTGACGATGCGGGCGCTGAACGTCAGGTCGAGCGCGACATCCTTGCTGACCACGTCGCGCAGCAGCACGGTGCCGGCCATGTCCGGAATCAGGCCCCATTTCGCTTCCATCACCGACAGTTTCGCGTCCGGCGTACACAGCCGGATGTCCGCGCCCAGCGCCAACTGCAGCCCCGCGCCAAAGCAGTTGCCGTGGATCGCTGCGATGACCGGCACCGAAAGTTCGCGCCACACGAGGCACATGTTCTGGAAACGATTGGCAGTCGGCTTGAACAGCGCCAGGAACGCGAACGCCGCGCGGGCCGGCTTGGACAGCACGGACTTCACGTCGAGGCCGGCGCAGAACGACGGGCCTTCGCCGTGGAGGATCACGGCGCGAATCTTCTTGTTTCCCTTGAGAGATCGCCCGGCGGCATTGAGCTCGTCGATCATCCGCAGATCGACGCCGTTGTGCTTGTCGGCCCGCGTCAGCCGGACGTAGGCGATGGTGTCTTCGATCTCGACGGTGACGCGCGGCATGGCGGCTCCTTGCGGGGTTGAGCTCAAAGCGTAGCTGGCGGTGGGCAAGGAGCCAAGCACGCTTCCGTTTGCGCGCCGCCGGAGCCGTGCAGTATCCTCCGCCCGCGCGCGGCGAATCGTCTGCCGCTCTGTTTTCGCTGGCAAGGGGGACAAGATGCTTCGCCGCACCGCCATCGCTTCGGGCCTTGGCCTTCTCTGTCTCGGCATCCTGGGCTGGCTCGGCGGCTGCTCGGTCGAGACCGCGTGCGACACCACGGCCTACCCGTCCGCCAGCGGCAGCGTCCTGCGCGTCAGCGCGGCGTGCGGCCAGGAGGGCGGCAACGGCTCCAGCGGGGCACCGTTCCGCACCATCTCCGCCGCCTTGAGCGCCGCCACGCCCGGCACGACCATCGTCGTCGCCGAGGGCAACTACGGCGAAAGTTTGAGCATTCCCGCAGGCGTGTCCGTCGTCGGCATCGGCATGGACAAGGTCGTCGTCGAGCCGTTCCTGGCCAAGGGCGGCATCCTGGTCAGCGGCACGGGCGCCACGCGCATCACCGGCCTGACCGTCACGGGCGCCACCGGCTTTGGCATCGGCGTGCAGACGGCGGAGGTCGCGCTCAGCAACGTCCGCGTCACGAAGACCAATGCCTCCGGTGCCGACCAGCCCGGCCACGGCATCAGCGCCCAAGGCGCCGCGCGCCTCGACCTCCAGGGCTGCCAACTGACCAACAACGACGGCGTCGGGTTGGTGGCGCAAGGCTGCGGCCCGGTCAGCATCATCGACCCGCTTTTCAGCAAGAATCCCACCGGTACGGCGCGCGGCAAGCCGGGCAGCACGGTCGGCATCATCGACCCGCTGTTCCTGCCGCACAGCGTAGTGAAGGACAATGCGGGCGGCGGCGTCGCCATCATCGATCCGCTGTTCATGACAGGCGGCCAGATCGCGCTGCAGCTGACGGCGACGGATGTGCAGCACAACGGCCGCTACGGTGTCGCGCTCTACGGCGCCGGCGCCAGCCTCGCGCGCTGCGCCATCCATGGAACCTATGGACAAGCCAACGATTCCGCAGATGGCCTGGTCGTCGCGCCCGGCCTCGCCGCCGCCACCAGCTCCGCCGCCCTGGCCGTGCAGATGGACGGCACCAGCATCGTCACCGGCAACGGCCGCGCCGGCGTCCTGGTCACGGCGAACGCAACCATCGAGATCGGCGCAGAAATCTCGCTCAACGCGCGCGGCGGCGTCTGGGCGCAGGGCGCAGGCGCCCTTGTGAACATGAGCGCTTCGGCGCTGGTGGCGCAGAACACCATGGTCGGCCTCGCGGTCACGGCCGGCGCCACGCTGCACGTCGACGGCACGCGCATCGCCGACACCGTCCCCCGCAGCGTCGTCCTGCCCGCCGGTGGCACGGCTGCGGTGGAACTTGCGGACGGCATTGGCATCTTCGGCCAAGCCCATGGCCGCATCAGCGGCGCCATCCTCAGCGGCAACAAGCGCGCCGGCGTCGTGGCGCGCGACTGCGCCACGTTGTCCAACGGCTGGCCGGACCTGGTCGTCGAGAACACCACCATCGGCGGCGGCCAGTACGCCGTCGTCGTCAACGGCAACTACCCAACGGCCGCCGTCGACGCCGCGGAGAATGGCGGAACTGGCAATAATTTCGGAGGTGTCGCGGACAAGACCGCGCACGCCGACCTGCCGGTGCAAGACAGCCTGTGCGACGCCGCCTCCGCGTGCTCCCCGACACCGTGAATTCGCACGGCCCCTTCCCCAACATCGTGAGATCATGATTATTCCTTCCATCGATTTGCTCGGCGGCAAGGCCGTCCAGCTGCGCCGCGGCAACCCGGACGACTGCGCGCTCACCGTCGACGACCCGGTCGGGCTCGCGCAAGACTATGCACGGTATGGCGAAATCGCCGTCATCGACCTGGATGCGGCGCTGGGGCGCGGCGACAACCTGGCCGTCATCGAGCGCATCACCGCCCTCGTCGAAGCCCGCGTCGGCGGTGGCATTCGCGACCACGCCCGCGCCGACCGTCTGCTGCGCGGCGGCGCACGCAAGATCATCATCGGCACGCAAGCCGCGCCAGACTTCCTGCGCCGCTACCCCAAAGATGCGGTCATCGTCGCCTTGGACGCGAAGAAAAACCGGGTCGTGACCGAAGGTTGGACGCAGACATCTGCCGACACACCGGTGGAACGCGCCAAGGCGTTGGAGCCGTTCTGCAGCGAGTTCCTGTTCACCGTCGTCGATCGCGAAGGCATGATGCAGGGCACGGATATCGAGGCAATTCGCGCGGTTGTGGAGGCCACGCGCA
>CAINLT010000457.1 GCA_903850505.1 uncultured Myxococcales bacterium
AGAAAGCCTGAAAAGTTCGCGATATCCGTCGGACTGGCTCATGGTTGCCCCCGCGGATCACAGCTCCGCGGTGATGCAGCAGATCAGGCAGACGGGGTTTCGTCAATTTTGCGAGGAGTTCGGGAGCTTGCGATCGCCCTGCACGACGGCGTATTCACCCACAGCTTCCTGAACGTAAACGACTATCATCGCTTCCATGTCCCAGTGGGCGGCGTGGTCAAAGAGGTGCGCAAGATTCCCGGCCAGGTGATGCTGGACGTCGTCAAGAACGCCGCCGGCGGCTTGGATATCGTGGATGGCACCGGCTACCAATTCACGCAGGACCGCGGGCTCATCGTCCTCGAGACGGTCATGGGCTTGGTCGCCGTGTTGCCAATCGGCATGGCGCAAGTCTCATCGGTGACCCTCACCGCGCAGGTCGGGGTGACCTTGGCTAAAGGCGAGGAATTTGGCTTCTTCCAGTTTGGTGGCTCGGACATCGTCACGCTATTTGAACGAGGCAAGGTCGAGTTCGACGCCGAAATTGGCACGCATTACAACCAGGGCAGGCAAATCGGCCATGCAGTTCCAGCCTGAGCGCTGCAAAACAACGCGGCGGAAATCGCGATTTGTCAGGAGACATCATGGTTGTTGGCTCAAAAATGCGAAGGCTGATCGCGGCGGTGCCGGTCATGGCGCTCGCGTGCTTGGCGTTGAGCGCTTCGGCGGCAGACGAGGAGCTGCCCGCGCTGACCAAGCGACTTCAAGCGGAGAAGCCGCAGTTCGCGAAGCGACAGCAAGCCCTGCTCGCCGAGCGCTACGACCTCACAGACCAGCCGGCGAAGGGCGTGGCGATGTCGCGCGGCAAGCCCGTCCAGGAGGGTGTGCGCGTCAGGCTGCCGGCGAACGTCACGTGGGCCAAGCTCGCGGCGCTTTCGCCAGAAGCGATCAAGCAGCAGAAGCTCTGGCCGCGCGGGTTCCTGCCGCTGCCGCACCCACATCACGAAATGGGCGGCATGGTCTTTCCGAAATTCCTGATTGAGGAAACCAAGAAACAGACGGACCGCGACCTGACCCGATTCGACCTCGATTTCGACCTACCCGACCACTTCCTGCCCGATTTCCCGCCGGCGATCTACCTGACGACGCGCCCCGACTTGGGTGATGTCTCGCAGGGGCAACTCGTGACGCTGAGCAACTTCAACGCGTTGTTCAAGGACATGCTCAATCCCAAGCAGCTTGAGGGGTTGCGGTTGCTGGTGACACCGTTTCCGCAGCAGCAATTCAACGCCACCGACGACCGCCGCAGCGTGAAAGCACACGCGGGTGTCGCCTGTTTTGACTGCCACGCCAATGGCCATACCAACGCCGCGACACACACCGCTGGCGACGTGCGTCCCAACGAGCATCGCCATCGGATCGACACGCCGTCGCTGCGCGGCGTCAATATCCAGCGGCTGTTCGGCTCGCAGCGCGCGCTCAAGACGGTCGAGGATTTCACCGAATTCGAGCAGCGCGCGGCCTACTTCGATGGCATTCCCGCTGACGCGACGCGCAAGGGCACCAATGTCCTGGAGCGCGGGAGCCAGGTGCATTTCATGGCAGAATTTCAGGAGTTGCTGGATTTTCCGCCCGCGCCAAAACTCAACGTCTTCGGCAAGCTCAATCCCGCCAAAGCCAGCGAAAGCGAGCTGCGCGGCCAGCAAGTGTTCTTCGGCAAAGGTCAGTGCGCGATATGCCACACGCCGCCGTTCTACACGGACAACCTGATGCACAACATGCAGGTTGAGAGATTTTTTCAGGAAGTTACGGTCAACGGCCTGACGGCGTCGGCCGATGGACCAATCAAGACCTTCCCGCTGCGAGGCATCAAGGATTCGCCGCCATACCTGCACGACGACCGCCTGCTGACGCTCGCGGACACCGTGGAGTTCTTCAACTTGGTCCTGGAACTGCAGTTGAGTGAGCAGGAGAAGCAGGACCTGGTGGCGTTCATGCGGACGCTGTAGACCGTCACTTGTCCTGGCGGGAGCCAAGAATCTCGCCGGTTTCTTCATTCACTAAACCCTGGGAGATCTTCATGCGCAAATATCAGATCGGCGTTATTGTCGGGAGCCTGCGTCAGGATTCTTTCAACCGCAAGCTGGCCAACGCGGTGGAGCGCCTCGCGCCGTCGGATTTCACGTTCAAGCAGTTGGCCATCGGCGATTTGCCGCTCTACAATCAGGACGACGATGCGCATCCAGTGGCGAACGTGCGCCGGCTGAAGGCCGAGATCGCGGCTTCGCAAGGCCTGCTGTTCGTGACACCTGAGTACAACCGGTCGATTCCGGGCGTGCTCAAGAATGCGCTCGATCAGGCTTCGCGCCCGTATGGCCAGAGCGCGTGGGCCGGCAAGCCTGCGGGCGTGTTGGGCGTGTCCGTGGGCGCGACCGGGACAGCCATGGCGCAGCAGCATTTGCGCAACGTACTGGCGTATCTGGATGCGCCGACTCTAGGCCAGCCGGAGGTGTTCATCCAGATGAAGGAGGGGCTGTTCGACGAGGCCGACAATATCGGCGCCGCCAGCCGCAAGTTCCTGCAAGGCTGGATGGATCAGTACGTCGCATGGGTGAAGAAGCACGCGGCCTGACGCGGGCGGCCGACCTCAAGCGCCCTTTGTCCACGGTCGCGGTGAACGCGGCCTTGGAGAAGCACAGTTTGGCGCCGCCGCAGTTGACGCCGGAAAAGTTCAACCGGGTCGATAGTCAGTTCGGATCCTGAACGTGCCCGCGCCCGGACGCGCCCTGCCCACTTCGATGACAAACCCGCGACAACTCGCCCGGCCAAAGCCGCACCATCGCCTCCCCGCTGCGCGCCAAAGTCCTAACTTGGGACCATGACCTGCGCAGGTCGCGGGTCTGAGGTCGCATGGATGCTTCGATTCCCGCACGGCTCCCCGCCCTGCGCTGCCGTTCTCTCCTCGCGCTTGCTCTCCTCACGGCGTGCGGCAGTTCCAACAACTCTGGAACTGCCAACGATCCCGACGGCAGCGGGCAGACGCAGAAATACGTGGTGCTGCGACCGAACATCGGCCTCGACCTGTCCAAAGTCGCTTCCTTCGCTGTTGTCGGCGCTGGGACCGGTGGCCAGCCATTCTGGAGCGGCGGCGACACCGGGACGCTGATCGCGACGCTCGAAGGCCAAGGTCTCGTGGCGCTGATGTTGAACGGCGACGTGTCTCCCGTCGCGCTGACGGAGATGTCCGACGGCTCAACAAGCACGGCCAACCAGCCCGCCATCAGCGCGATCTATGCCACGCCGCAGTGGGTGCTGATGAGCGCGGGCTGGCAGTTGCCCCAACCTCAGCCCGATGGCCAAACCAAGTTTCTGGACTGCCAGACCATCGCCGTGCATCGCCCCGACGGCGCCATGTACTGCGCCAGCATCGGCATCCGCCACACCGGCACCAATGGCGAAGACTTGGAGTACCCCGTCCACGCCAATAGCAGCGGCAGCGTGGTGTTCCTCTTGTCGTCCGATTCCCTCAACCGCAACATCGTCTACAAGCTGGTCGCCGGCCCCAAGGGCGAGCCCAGCGCGAGCCTCGTCGACGCCAAGCTGCATCCCAACTGGTTCGTGGTCAACGCCAGCGGCGACATGCTGGTGCAATCCAACTCATCGGCCAGTTCGCAAGATGGCGCGCTCATGGAGATCCGGCCCGTCGACGGCGCGGATCCGGTGACAGTGACCGGAGCACACAACGCCTACTCCATCGCAGGCGCACCCACCGGCACCAACGCCGACACGTTCTATGTCGTCAACGGCGGCGGTGGCGGCTGGCCTTTCGATGGCACCATCCGCGTGCTCAAGAAGGTCAGCGGCATCTTTCAGGAAACCGACGTCGCGATCTCCATGCCGGACATGAACTGCTCTGGCCTCTTCCCGCTGGCGGACGGCCACTACATGTTCTGCGGTGGCCAAAGTGGCCTGCACCTCGCGCGCGCGCTCGTGGACGGTCAGGTGCAGACCTCGCCGAAGCTCGTCGCTTTCACCGGCATCGCGAATCCGAACGCTGTCGGCGGGCTGCCATTTCGCGTCGGCGGCGGCGTCTTCTACTTGCTTGGCAAGGGCGCCAGCGGCCGGTTCTTCGCGCGGCACAACGGCCTCATCCAGCAGGACATCCCGTTGAGCCCCAACATTGAGCTGCTGAGCATGTCGGCAACCACGTCCGGCGGTCTGGACATCGTCGGCGTCGACGACACGACCAACAGCAAGGTCCGCGCGACAATCAAGCCGGGCGCGACCGAGGTCACCATTTTGTCCGCGGAAGGCGTGTCGCTGGCGGAAGTCGTTGTTTTTACGCGGATCAACTAGTCACTGGCCAGCAGGCGGTTGCCACAGCTCGACTTTGTTCCCTTCCGGATCGATGACCCAGGCAAACTTGCCATATTCGGATTCGTCGACCTGCTCCAGGACGTTGCAGCCTTCCTCACGCAGGGCCGTCACCAGTGCAAGAAGGTCTTCCACCCGGTAATTCACCATGAAGCCGGCCGCGCTCGGCGCGAACTGGTCGCTTTGCGTCGAACCAATGGACCAGACGGTTGTTCCGGCAAACGGCTTGCCCGCACCGTCTGTCCAATTGAACGCTGTGCCGCCCCACTCCTGGACGTCGATTCCAAGGTGCTGTTTGTACCAAGCTCGCAGCGACGGAGCGTCCTGGGCTTTGAAGAAGATTCCGCCGATGCCAGTGACGCGCTTCATGGATCCTCCGAGGTCAGATGGGCGTGAGGAACGGTCTGCCTTCGCCGGCCGCGCGACCGCCTCCTCGCATGCTACCGCGCCCTGGCCGAGGAGGCCACAGCCCGCGCAGCGTCGCCGGCAACGTGGCGGCAGGCAGCCCCGGCGCACAACAAGCTTGTCCGCCCTGCCGCCGGCGGCGACGCCTTGACAACACAGACTCCCCACCTACCTTCTCTAGGTACGCAGGATTTATTGCAGAGTGTGGAGATCGAGAGATTTCTCCTGTTTGCAGCGTGTCTCACTGCGCATCGCATGCTCCGACCAAGGAATTCGAGCCTTGGAGCGCGCGCCTTGAGGTCACGGTCGGCGTTCCTCCTGTGATTCCAAACATATGTAGACACCTGGGGCGAGTCCAGCCGCGGTCACAAGACCGGCGTTGTGGGCCGCAGTACTGAACTCAGTGCATGGGGGCGGCGCGTTCAGCAATCGCGCGTTCGTCGGCGTTTTCTTTTATTCGGAGCCACATGAACGCGCCCCCAACCATCAAGAAGGCGACGATCCTCGTAGTCGATGACACGCCACACAATCTCACTTTGATGAGCAGCCTGCTCCGGGGCGACTATCAGGTGAAGGTCGCGAACAGCGGCGAGAAGGCGTTGGCGATTGCACTGTTGGAGCCGCCTGACCTGATCCTGCTCGACATCATGATGCCCGGGATGGATGGGTATGAGGTCTGCGAGCGCTTGAAGCGCAGCGCAACGACTGCGCAGGTTCCGGTCATCTTCATCACAGCGAACGCAGAAGTGGACGACGAGACGCGGGGACTCGAGCTCGGCGCGGTGGACTACATCACCAAGCCGATCAGTCCGCCGATTGTTCTGGCGCGCATCAAGAACCATCTCGCGCTCCAGAACTACGGCCGCGCGCTGGAGCAGAAGGTGCAGGAGGTCGAGGCCAGCCATGAGGTGATCCGGCGCAAAGGTGAGGAGGTCTCGCGCCTGTACGACGCGGTTATTGCCGAGCAGAAGCGGTCGATGGCGTTGAGCCTCCAGCCCGGTACGATGGTCGGCGTGGAGGCGGAGGAACGGCCCACGACCCCGTGGTTGCGCAGCCTGCGCCTGCGGCATCCGTGGCTGCAGATCAACCTGTTGACCGCATTTGTTGCGGCGGCCGTTGTTGGCATGTTCCAGGGCACGATCGATCGCCTCCTGATTCTCACGATGTTCCTGCCCGTGCTCGCGGGACAGTCGGGCAATACCGGCAGTCAGGCGCTGGCGATTACCTTGCGCGGCATCACGCTGGGCGAGCTCAAGTCTGGCAAGGAGGCGGCGCTCATCCGCAAGGAAGCGCTGCTCGGGCTTCTCAACGGCGCGTTGGTCGGCTTGGTCGCGGCGACGTGCATGTTCGTGGTGGCTTCCCTGCAGCATCTACCCAGCGCGATGATGCTGAGCATCGTCGTGTTCCTCGCCATGATCGGCAGCTGCATCGTCAGCGGCATCGCCGGCGCGATCGTGCCTCTCGTCTTGAAGCGGTTGGGCGCGGATCCGGTGACGGCATCGAGCATCTTCCTCACGACCGCGACAGATGTGGCAAGCATGGGCATGTTGCTCACGTTGGCGGCGATCCTGGTGAAGTAGCGGTTGCATGGGCCGAGACAACGTGAACGGAGTGTGTTCCCTTGAAAACGAGCAAATCAATTCTTGCCCCGGTCGCTGTCGTTGGCATGCTCGTTGCACTGGGCATCGGCGTAGCATTCTCGGCTTTTGCCAAGATAGAAGATTCGGCGGACGCGCGTCGGCAGGTGCGGGCGGTCATCAACTCCGCTGAAGCACTGTTGTCCGAGCTGAAAGACGCGGAAACGGGCGAGCGCGGCTACACATTGACCGGCGACGAGGCCTTTCTGGCGCCGTACACGGCCGTGCGCGATGGTGTTGGCGTCCGGCTGGAGCAGCTCCGCGCGAAAATCGTCGTCCCGGAGGCACACGGATACTTGGACAATCTGGTGCCATTGGTGGACAGCAAGTTGGCGGAGTTGGCTGAAGTGATTGCGTTCCGCCGCAACAATGATCTGGAACGCGCGATCGCGGTGGTCGCTTCCGGGGACGGCAAGCGCTTGATGGACGCGATTCGCCGCGAGGTCGCCGCCTTCATCCGGGTGGAGGAAGGGATCTTCCTCCAGGCCGAAATCGAGTTCCAGACGACGATGCGCCGACTGTTTCTCATCATCGCGGTTGCCAGCGTGTTCGCCGTGTTGTTCGCCCTGACTTTCGCCCTTCTCTCCTATCGGCGCGCACAGCAGGACGCCAAGGATCTGGTCGCGCAGGAGACCCGGCGGCTGCTGGACAGCCAGACGGAGACAAGCGATCGACTGCAACGTGCCGTGGTTACGCTGCAATTGAGCGAGGAGCGGCTGGCGGTGACGCTCGACTCGATTGGCGATGCGGTGATTGCCACCGACGGCGCGGGGCTCGTGACACTCCTGAACCCGCGCGCGGAACGCCTGACGGGTTGGAAACAGGCCGAAGCTGCGGGTCGGCCAGTCGAGGACGTTTTTCACATCATTCAGCAAGAAAGCCGTGAGCCGTCGCCGATTCCTGTCATGGCAACCCTGCGAAACGGCACCGTACACGGGTTGGCGAGCCACACGATGTTGGTCGCGCGCGACGGCCGCGAGTGTGCGATCGCCGACACATGCGCGCCGATTCGCGACCGCGCGGGCGGAGTCGTCGGCGCCGTCCTGGTGTTTCGCGATGTGACGGAAGAATATGCCGCGCAGAAAGCTTTGCGGGATCAGCAGTTCTACACAAGGTCGCTCATCGAATCCAATATCGACGCCCTCATCGCGACGGACCCAAATGGCGTGATTTCCGACGTCAATCGTCAGATGGAGGCGCTTACCGGTCGCTCGCGCGACGAACTGATCGGCTCGCAGTTCAGGAACTATTTCACGGACCCTGCCCGCGCTGCGGCGGGCGTGACCCAGGTCCTCGCCGACAAGGCGGTGAGCGACTACGAACTCATTGCGCGCGCCAGCGATGGCCGGGAGACGGTCGTATCGTTCAATGCGACGACGTTCTTCGGTCGCGACGGCAAGCTGCGCGGCGTGTTTGCGGCAGCGCGGGACGTGACCGAGCGCAGGCGAATGGACGAAGTGCTGCGGGAGCAAAACGTTGAATTGGCGGCGGCCAAGTCAATGGCCGAGAAAGCCAACGTCGCGAAATCAGATTTCCTCTCCAACATGAGTCACGAGATCCGCACGCCCATGAACGCCATCATCGGCATGTCCTATCTCGCGCTCAAGACGGAACTGACGCTGCGGCAGCGCGACTACGTCAGCAAGATCCAAGGATCTGCGCGGCACTTGCTTGGCATTATCAATGACATCCTCGACTTCTCCCGCATCGAGGCGGGCAAGCTGACCGTCGAGCACACGGAGTTTGAACTGGAGAAGGTGCTCGACAGCGTCGCCAACCTCATCGCGGAGAAGGCGTCGTCCAAAGGGCTTGAGCTGGTGTTCGCGGTTGACCACAATGTGCCCTCGCGCTTCATCGGCGACCCGCTGCGGCTCAGCCAGATCCTCATCAATTACTGCAACAATGCCGTGAAGTTCACGGAACGTGGCGAGATCGACATCGTCATCCGCGTCAAGGAGGAGGACGAGAAAGGCGTCGTACTCCACTGCGCCGTCCGCGATACCGGGATTGGCCTCACTGAGGACCAAATCGGCCGCCTGTTCCATCGGTTTTCGCAAGCTGACACGTCGACGACCCGCGAATTTGGCGGGACCGGGCTTGGCTTGGCCATCTCCAAGAAGCTCGCCGAACTGATGGGGGGCGAGGTCGGCTTGGAGAGTGAACCGGGCAAGGGCAGCACGTTCTGGTTCACCGCGCGCCTGGAGAAGAGCCTCGGCGTACCGCGCAAGCTTGGGCTTTCTGGCGACTTGCAGGGCAGGCGCGTGCTCGTCGTCGATGACAACGAGAATGCCCGCGTCGTGCTGGCTGATTTGCTGACCAACATGACGTTCAAGGTCGAGCAAGCCGCTTCGGGACCTGCCGCACTCGACGCCGTGGCCAGAGCCGAGGCCGCCGGCGCACAGTACGATATCGTCTTTCTCGACTGGCTCATGCCGGGCATGGACGGCATCGAAGCGGCCAAGAGAATCAGGGCGCAGAACCTCCGCGCCACCCCACATTTGATGATGGTGACCGCGTACGGCCGTGAAGAAGTCATCAAGGGCGCCGAAGAGAACGGCTTTGAAGATGTCCTGATCAAACCGGTC
>CAINLT010000458.1 GCA_903850505.1 uncultured Myxococcales bacterium
ACATGCCAACGCCCGCGCTGTTTGGCGACCCGGATCACCAGTGGCTGCAGGACTACCAGATCGAGGTCTACTTTGAGCGCGAGCCCAATCGCATCGTCCACGCGTATGCGACGTGGCGCGAGGTGCACTTGCCGTTGAATTTCGAGAGCGGCAAGGACTTCTACACGAGCCAAAGCCTGACCAACATGGTCGATTGGGACAAGGCGACGGAAGCTGCCTGTGCCGCGGGCAAGCCGTAGATGCGCCGCGCGCCGCTGCTGGCTCTGACGTTGCTGACCTGCGCGTGCGCGACGCTCCCGCGCGCGGATCTGGGCGTGTCGCCGCCGGAACTGGCGCAATGGCGCGATGGCGTGAACTGGCCGGACGCCGGGCAGGAGGCGGTGCGGCTGCTGAGCGGCTATCTGCAGGTCGATACGTCCAATCCGCCGGGCAATGAAACGCTGGGCGCGAAGTACCTCGCCGCGTTGCTGGAGAAAGAAGGGATCGCCAGCGAGATCGTCGAATTCGCGCCGGGTCGCGGTTCGCTGATCGCGCGCCTCAAGGGCACGGGCGCGGAGAAGCCGCTGTGCCTGCTCTCCCACCTCGACGTCGTGCCCGCGGAGGCCAAGAACTGGCAGCAGCCGCCGTTTTCCGGACTCGTCGATGCGCAGGGGATGATCTGGGGCCGCGGCGCACTGGACATGAAGGGCATGGGCTTGATTGAGACGTTGACGCTGATTTGGCTCAAGCGCCTGCATGTGCCGCTCAAGCGCGACGTGATCCTGCTGGCGGTCGCGGATGAGGAAGTCGACAACCGCGGGATGCTCTTCATCGTCGAGAAATACTGGCCGCAAATCGACTGCTCGCACGTGGTCAATGAAGGCGGCATGGGCATTCGCGACGCGATGACGCCCGGCCAGACGATCTTCGCGATCTCGGTCGCGGAGAAAGGCCTGCTGTGGCTGAAGATGATCGCGCACGGCAAGGCTGGCCACGGATCGACGCCGATTCCGGGTCGCGCGCCGGAGCGGCTGCTCAAGGCGCTGGACAAGATTCGCGCGCGGCATCCGGAAGCCGTGTGGCACGATTCGACGCGAGAAACGCTGGCGCAGGTCGGTCACGATGTGGGCGGCGTGACGGGCTACGTGCTGACGCGGCCGATGCTGCAGAACTGGCTGGCGGAGAGCAAGCTGATGGCCAATCCGGGAACCGCGGCGGCGATGACGGATACAGTGAACATCACGGGCTTTGGCGGCGCCAATGAGCCGAACGTGATTCCGTCTGAAGTATGGGCGCACCTGGATTGCCGCTTGCTGCCGGGGCACAAGCCGGCGGATCTGCTGGCGGATCTGATCAAGCTTGTGGACGATCCCAACGTGCGTTTTGAAGTGTTGCATCAGGCGCTGGCCAATGAGTCGCCGTGGGACGACCCGTTCTACCGCGCGCTGGCCCGGCACGCGGTGGCCGGCAAGCAGAATGCGGTCGCGGGGCCGGTCCTGTCGCCGGGCTTCACGGATTCCCTGCACCTGCGGCCGCTGGGCGTGCGCGCGTACGGCTTTGTGCCGTTTGCCACGCCGCAAGAAGATACCGGCACGATGCACGGCGAGAACGAACGCGTGTCGAGCGAGAATGTCCGCGAAGGCCTCCGCACGCTGTTCTCCGCGGTGGTGGACGTCACTGCGCTGCCGGGCAAGTAGATGATTCGCCCGCTGCTGATGCTGCTGATTGCGCTCCTCAGCGTGCCGGCGCTCGCCGAGGAAGCCGTGCCGCCGCCGGTTGCGGCAACCGAGACCGTGGCGTTTCCGGTGCGCGTGGACCGCATCGTGGTGCAGGGCCTGACGCGCACGCGCGAGAGTGTGGTCCTGCGCGAACTGCCATTTGCCGCGGGGGACACCATCGACGAGACGACGTGGCTGTTCAGCGCTACCCGGCTGTGGAACGCGACGCTGTTCAATCAGGTGGCGAGCAGCATCGGCCGCGTGGTTGCGACGGGCGAGGTCGTGGCGACGTTTGTGCTGGAAGAGAACTGGACGCTCAATCCGTTGTTCTCTTTTGCGGTCGGCGGCAATGCCGGCTGGGTGCGCGTGGGCGCGTCAGACAACAACGTGCTGGGACGCTATCTGGAGTTGGGCGCGCAGTACGAGCGCTTTGGCGACTACAACGGATTTCAGGCCTGGGCGCGCGACCCGCGGTTTCTCGGCAAGCGGCTGGATTGGGTGGTCATCGTCGATCGCCTCGTGCGGCCGCGGCCGGATTTTGCCGACCGGCGCCTGCGTATCGGCACGGAAGTTTCCGGGCTGACTTGGAGCGACCAGCTGCGCCTGACCGGCAAGATCGAGGCGCTGTATGACGTTCTCCTGCCGCTGAATGGCGGCGACGACGGCGGCGTGCCGCGCAACTGGGCGATGCTTGCGGAGTGGGGCGTGCGCATCGGCCGCGTCGATACGTTGCGCCTGCGTCAGCGCGGCGTGAGCCTGGAAGTCCGGCAGACGCTCGTGGCGACGCAGCTGGGGCAAGCGCAGGGGTACACGCAGGGCTGGCTGGAGCTGTTGGCGCTGGAGACGTTGGGCGAGCGGTGGAACCTCGCCGGGCGCGTCCAGCTGGGCGTGCAGGGCACCGCGCCGACGTACATGCAGTTCTACCTCGGCGGACTGACGGTCGTACGCGGCTACATCGACAACTTTGTCCGCACGCAGCGGTACGCGCTGCTGAACGCGGAAGTCCGCTACGTGGCGTTTGATTCGCAGTGGATCTCGCTGGTCGCCGCCGGCTACGTCGATACCGCAGTGGCGGAGCGCCCAACCGGCGACGTCCAGCCAATGCTGGCGACCGGCGTCGGGATGCGTTTCCTGCTGCCGTGGATGGTGAAGACCGGGCTGCGCGTCGACGGCGCCGTGCCGCTGGTCGCGAGCGGGTGCGTCCACTGGGGCGGCTTCTGCCCCAACCTCAGCATCGGCGTCTATCAGTTCTTTTGAGCAGCGATCCAGGCCGCGATGAACTCGCACCAGCCCGCGCCGCCGTGCGCGTGCGTCTTCCACATCGGCGTATGCCGCAACTGCAGCCGCGCCACCTCCGCGGTCCCCACCGTCACGCCAAAACGCTGCGGCTGCCACAGCCCTTCGTCATTGTGGGAATCGCCAATCGTCGCAATCGCCTCGGGCGCGATGTTCCAGCGCGCGGCGATCTTCAGCACCGCCGCGCCCTTGTCGGGCGGGTGCGTGCTCAGGTGGATGTGCACGGACGACCAAATCAGGAACACACCCTGCTCCTCCGCCCGCCGCTGCATGTCCAGCACTTCTGCGTCCAGCCGGGCGTCGCGCTCAAACGCCAGATCGCCTTCGCGGGCAAAGGCGTCCGCGGTCGGCCGCAGCGGCTTGTCGCCGGCGATCTGCAGGGCCACATCGTGCAAGTGCTCCGTCGGCCGCGGCGGCACCAGCAGCTCGGGC
>CAINLT010000459.1 GCA_903850505.1 uncultured Myxococcales bacterium
CGGATCGACGCCGCGCAGGGCGACTTGCACCCGACAACCCAGCCGCCGTTTCAACGCGAGCGCCAACAGCGGACCATCCCCCGCGGCGCCCAGCGGCAGCTCGTGGGCCAGCCCGCCGATCCCAACGCCGCAGCCGAGCAGCCGCAGCACCGTTGTCCCGTCGATCAGCGCGGGCGGATTGGCCAGCTGCGCCAGCACCCGCTGCACCCGCGGGTCCGCCGTCAACACCGCATCGCCCACGGACAGCGCGCCCGCCTCGCCGTGACCGACCAGATCGAGCACCGCCAGCGCGCCGAATTGCCGTTCCTGCTGCAAGTGCCGCAGCTCGCTCAACGCCTGCCACAAGTTGCCAAACCGCACGATGAGGACGTGCGCGCCCTGGACGCGCGCCACACACGCATCGAGTCCAGCGTCCTCGCCCGGCAGCCTCTCCACCAACATCGCGTGCGGCCGCCGCATCATCCGAGCCTCCATGGGCAGCGTCCGTCGCCCTGCCGCGGTCGTCAAGTTGTGGATGGACACCGCTGGCACATTGGGTCAGGATCCGGGCGATTGTTGGCGTCTCCGTAGGAGTTTCCAGTGTCTACCCCCCTGCCGCGCGTGAAGGAGTCGGGAGATGCGTCGTTTCACACGACGCAGGTCGACGTGCAACGGCGGCTTGAGGACACGTTCGACGCGCTGGAAACGCCGGCGAACGGCCTGCACATCGACCATTTTCGCGTGCTGCGCCAGATTGGTCAGGGCGGCATGGGCCGCGTGCTGCTGGCCCGCGACACACGGCTGGGGCGGCTGGTCGCGCTCAAGCTGATCCGCGAGGACCGGCTGGACGCGGACGGCATCGTCGCGTTGATGGCGGAGGCGCGGCTGACCGCGCGGCTGTCGCATCCCAACATCGTGACGATTCACCACATTGGCCGGTGGGGTCGATCGCCGTACCTGGCGCTGGAATACATCGAGGGGACGAGCCTGCGCGAACGGTTGGTGGCAACGCCGCCGACGCAGCGGGAAGCCTTGCGCATCACGTTGGCGATCGCCCGCGCGCTGGAGGCGGCGCACGCGGCGCGCATCATCCACTGCGATCTCAAGCCGGAAAACGTGCTGCTGCCGATGGACGGTCGGCTGCGCGTGGTCGATTTTGGCATCGCGCGGGTGGTGGAGACGCTGACGACGAGCCCGGGATCGGACGACAAGAACACCGTGGCGGGGACGCCGGGCTACATGGCCCCCGAGCAGTGGCGCGGTGAGCTGCCGACGGAGGCGGCGGACGTGTGGGCGCTCGGCATGATGCTGTACGAGATGCTGGCGGGCCATCGGCCGTTCGAGGGACCAGGGGGCGATGGCCGGCCGATGCACATGCGGGTGCTGGACGAGGCGACGGTGATTCGGCCGATAGCCGGCATCGTCAGCGACTTGCAGCAGTTGGTCCTGTCGCTCTGCGATCGCGATCCGCTGGCGCGGCCAAGCGCGGCGGGGGCAGCACGCCTGCTGGAGTCGCTGTTGTTGCGCGACGGCGGCGATTCCCGCACTGGGGATGCGCCGTTTCGCGGGCTGTTGGCATTCGAAGAGCGCCATGCTGGCTTCTTCTTTGGCCGCGACGCAGAAGTGGATGCGGCGGTCGAACGGCTGCGCAACGCGACGGTCATGCCGATTGTCGGACCTTCGGGCGCGGGCAAGAGCTCGTTTGTCCAGGCGGGACTCTTGCCGCGGCTGCGGGAGCAAGGCCCGTGGACGATTGTGACGTTGCGCCCCGGAGCGCGACCGCTGTCCGCATTGGCCGCCCGGCTGCTGGCGCAGGACACGGCGGATCCGCGCCGTCCGACCAACCCGCCGCGGGATCAAGTGGAGGAGTTGGCGCGGCAACTGCAGGCGGCGCCGATGCAGGTCAACGTGCGCCTGCACCAGATGGCCGAGCAGAACCACACGCGGCTGCTGCTGTTTGTCGACCAGCTGGAGGAAGTCGTGACGCACGGGTGTCCGCCGGAGGAGGCGCTGGCCTTTCTGACGGCCATCGCCCGCGCCGCGGATCCGGTGGACGACGTGGTGCGCGTGGTGTTTACGCTGCGCGACGACTTTCTCGCGCGCGTCGCGGGCGGCGAGGCAATGGCCATGGCGTTGGCGAACGTCCAGGTGCTGCGGCGGCTGGACGATCGGCATCTGCGGGAGGCGGCGACGCGCCCGCTGGAACGCCTGGGCTATACGTGGGACGACGCGACTGTTATCGACCGCATTGTCGCGGAGTTGAGCGGGCTTCCGGCCGCGCTGCCGCTCCTGCAATTTGCCGGCGCGGCGCTCTGGGAACGGCGGGATCAGCGCACGCAGCGGCTGTTGCGCGCCGAATACGAGGCGATCGGCGGCGTGGCGGGCGCGCTGGCGACCCACGCGGAATCGGTGTTTGAGGGGCTGTCGCCCGCGGACGTGGCGGTCGCCCGGCGTCTGTTGCTGCGGCTCGTGGCGATCGACGGTGCGCGCCGCGCGATGCAGCGACAAGCGGCGCTCGATGGCCTGGGGCCGCGGGCGGAGGTCGTGCTGGAGCGACTGACGGCGGCGCGGCTGCTGACGGTTCGGCGGTCGCGCGTGGCGAACGATGACGCGGTGTTGGAACTGGCGCATGAGTCATTGCTGCGCACGTGGCCGCAGCTGGTCCGGTGGCTGGAAGAGAGCTCGGAGGAGCGTCTGGCGGTGGCGGAAGTGGAGGAGGCGGCGCGGCTGTGGGCAAGCCGTGGCAAGCCGAAGGACGAAGTCTGGCCGCTGGATGGCATCGCCGACGCGCGGCGGCGGCTGCGGGCGGAGCTGTCCGGTCTGTCGCAACAGGCCACGGATTTCCTGCAGCACGGTGAGATGGTCGGTTTGGCGCGGCGCCGCCGGGCCCGTTGGCTGGTGGTTGGGGCGCTGATGCTCGCAGCGACCGTGACAGTCGCGTCGTTGGTGACGGCCGCCGAACTGTCCCGCCGGGAACAGACGACCCAGCAGCAGGCCGCGCAGATTGCGCTCGCGGCGGGCGACACCGGTCTGTCGCGGCTGGAGTTGGAACTTGTCGACTGGGATCCACGGACGGGGCAGGCCAAGCCCGTTGACGCGACGCAGTTCACTGAGATCAAGGCGACGCTTTATGACATCGATCCGCGCGACCCGCATCAGCCCGGGGCGCTTCGCGATCCGCGGTTCGTCCAGATGGGGCAGCCGCAGGTGCGCAATGGCCGGTGGAGTGTGGCGTTGGAGACGCGCTCCGGGCCAGCGTTTCTGCAGGTGACCGGACGCGGGCGGCAGGGTGAACGCTGCGCGCCGTCGCTCCTGCGGGTCCGCAGCCTGCCGGGGTACGTCGAGCGCAACCGCGGACCGATCCCGCTGCACTTGACCGTGCCGACATGTGCGGCGTCCGTTGCGGACATGGCGGCGATTCCGGCTGGACCGTTTGTGTTTGGCGGGGAAGGGGAGCCGCCGATTCCCGGTCGGCTGACCACCTCGCCTGAGACGCAGATCACGTTGCCGGACTTCCTGATCGATCGGACGGAAGTGGCCAACGCGTGGTACGCGGTCTATGCCCGCAACGAGCCGCTGACCGGCGAGGGCGTGCCCGACTATCCGCCGGACAGCGTCATCCACGACGCGACGAAGCCCGATCATCCGGTGAGCGCGCTGGATGCCTACGCCGCGGAGGCGTTCTGCGCATGGCAGGGCAAGCGACTGCCGACCGTGCAGGAATGGACAAAGGCGGGGCGCGGCGGGCTGACGCTCGACGGGGCGGGCAAGCTCGCTAATCCGTTGCCGCGCCGCAACCTGCCGTGGGGCAATGGCGAACTCGCGGGACGGGTCAACCTGCGCGACACGCCGGATCCGTGGTTTCACACGTCGCCGGTGGCAGAATTTCCGGAAGGCGCGAGCCCGTATGGCGTATTGGCGCTTGCCGGCAATCTCAGCGAGTGGACGTCAACGACGCCGCCGGGCGCGCGGTCGAGTGCGCTGCGGATGATCGTGGGCGGCGAGTGCAGCATGCTGATTGCCGACGGGCTGCATTCGCTGGCCGTGCAAAATGAGCGGAGTCCACGGTTCTTCGCCTTCAGTCTCGGCGCCCGGTGCGTGGCGGATCGGCCTTAGAACCCGGGACAGAACTGGCTCTGGTACCCGTCCGCGACGCAGTTCTGCGTGCCCATCGTGTCCTGGCCGCAGCAGCTCCCCGGGCAGTCCGAGTTCTTGGTGCACTTGTTGACGCACGCCACCGTCTTGCTCGGCCACGCCGGCGGCGTCTTGTTCGGCCAATTCACGCATTGGCCCTTGCCGCCGACGCCACAGCCGTACGGCTCCGCGTCCGTGGCCCAGTATTCCGTGGTGCCGCAGCATTCCGCCTGATACGTCGGCGTGAGGCAGTGCTTGGTCGTGTACGTCATGTAGCAGCAAGAGCCCGCGCAATCCGCGCCGGTGTTGCAGGTCTTGGCGCAGAACGGCTGCAGGTTGTCCGGATACTGGATGCACGCCTCGTCCGCCGCGCATTGCGAGCCGCCGCAGCACTTGGGGATCAGGTCGTGCTTGCAGCCCGTCGCGGTCAGGCAGGCGTCCAGGGTGCAGATGTCGCCGTCGTCGCAGAGCGCTTTATCCGGCGTGTGGCTGCAGCCGCCGCTCGCCGCGTCGCAGACGTCCTTGGTGCACGGAATGCCGTCGTCGCAGTTCGTGCCTTGGCCCAAACACGTTCCGCCGGTGCAGGTGTCGCTGACTGTGCAGGCGTTGCCGTCGTTGCACGGCACGTTGTTGTCGGCAAAGACGCAGCCGACTTTCGGATCGCACGAGTCGGTCGTGCACGGGTTGGCATCGTCGCAACTCGTCTGTTTGCCGACGCAGACCCCCGTGGCGCAGCTGTCCCCAATCGTGCACAGCGTGCCGTCATCGCACGCGGCGGCCGTCGCGGTGTGGCTGCACGACCCGGCGTTGGCGCACGCGTCAATGGTGCAGGGATTGCCGTCGTCGCAGCCCAACGCGCCTTGGGCCTTGCACAAGCCGCCGGTGCACACGTCGCCGGTGGTGCAGGGCAGGCCGTCGTTGCAGGCGATGCCGTCCAGCGGCGGGTGCTGGCAGCCCTGGGCCGGGTCGCACAGGTCATCGGTGCAGAGCAGCCCGTCGTCGCAGTTGAGTGGCTTGCCCAAGCAGACGCCGTTGGCACACTGGTCGCTGTACGTGCATTTACTGCCGTCGTTGCAGCTGACGCCCGCGGCGAACGGCGTGTACGTGCACTGGCCGGTCCCCGGATCGCAGCCGTCCAACGTGCAGGAGTTGTTGTCATTGCACACTTTCTGCGGTCCGGAGACGCAGCCGCCTTGGCAAGTGTCGCCGGTCGTGCAGCCGTTGCCGTCGTCGCAAGGCCCGGTCTTGGGCGTGTGGACGCAGGCGCCGTTGGTCGGGTCGCAGCTGTCCGCGGTGCAGGGATCGGGGTCGCCACAATTCGGCACGCCGCCCGGGACGCACTTGCCGGCGAGGCAGTGGTCCTGCGTGCAGGCGCTGCCGTCGAGATCGCAGGCCGTCGCAAACGGCGCCGGTGCGTGCTGGCAGCCATCGATGCCCGCGCAATTGTCCACCGTGCAGGGCTGGCCGTCGTTGCACAGGAAGCCGTTGTCGATTTGCCCGTCGCAGTTGTCGTCCAGGCCGTTGCACGTCTCGGTCGTTGGGATGCACGGCTGCACGTCAGGCTCGATGACCGTGCCGTCCGGGTCAACAATCTGGCCATCCGGGAGCAGGATCGCGCCGTCCGGGACGACAACCGGCACGTCGGGCTGGATCACCTGACCGTCGGGCAGCAGGATCGCGCCGTCAGGTTCGACGATCGCGCCGTCCTTGACGATGTTGCCATCGGGAAAAATGACGACCCCGTCTTTGGTCACCCATTGGTCGGGTACGACGGTCGTGCCGTCCGGCAGCGCGCCGCACGACACGTCAAAGCACACGTCGTTGTCGGCGATCGCAGCGTCGCCGTCCGTGCCGCCGCTCGTGGTCGAGACCTGAGGTTGCACGCCGCTGTCGTCGCTGCAGGCCTGAAGCCCGGCGAATGCCGCGGCGATCAGCAGGAATTTGGACAGAACACGCATGATTTTCCTCAATTTGCCGCGACACGAGAACCGGCTGGGTACCACGCGAGCGTAGCCAGCCCGGGCTGTGGCGGCAAGCGGCAAAAGCGCTCGGTCAGGGGATCGGGGACAGCACACCACCGACAAACGGGATGTTGGCGTCCTTGTGGTCGACGTTCGGATCCCAGCGGACCCACAGGCCTTGGGTGAGCGTCGCCGCCGGGAAACAGCCGTTTGACGCCGCGCCCGCGAGCGCGACCGGGCTCACGCTCTTGCCCGCGCCGAGCCATTGCGGCGTGACGCAGCATTGGCTGCCGGTGCACGCGACATCCAGTGCGATCGCCTCCGCCTGGGGTTCGAGGACCTGCCGGGTGCACGCGCTCGCATGGCAGACTTGCCACAGGTAGACGATCCGTTCCGCTGTTGCATTGGCGGGTGCGTCCATGCCCGGCTTGCCGTGCACTGCCGCGACCTTGTGCTTGCACCACGTCGCGCCGTCGACGTCCGGGGCTTCGCCAACGCTCGCCGCCAGGCAGGCCGTCACGCCGTCCGCGAGGCCCGTCGCAACCGCCGCGTACAGGCGATCGCTGCCGCTTTGGGTCGGAAACCACGCGTGCGTCGCCGTTTGGCCAATCGCCGGCAGCGGAACGCGCGCCGCGCCATCGACATCCAAGCCCGCTGACGGCGTCGTCGCGCCCGGCAATGGCAGCAAGGCCACATCCATGCGCGCCGCATCCCACGGCCAATCGGTCTGCCAGAGTTGGATGCCCAGCGCAGTCGCCTGCGCGCGATCCGCCGCCGTGAACACATTGTCCGCGCGCACCAGTTGCTGCGCCGCCAGCGCCGGCTTCAGCAGCGGATCGTCAAACGCCTCCACCTGCAGCATCGCACTCTGCGCCCACGCCGCCGTCCACGTCTTGGCGTCCGTGCGCGCATGGTTGTCGTCAGAAAGCGTCGCGTAGTCGTGTTGCCAGCTGCTTGCCATGGGAAAGGCCACGCGGTCGCCAATCGGCTTGGCGGTCGCGTACATCGCCCAATCGGACGGCGCGACGGCACCAGGGAAATCGTTCCAGTTGCCCAGGACCGCGACGAGCACGCGTCCCGCCACTTCGCCCTCGTACGGCCAGCCGTGGTCCCGCGCGCAATCTGCCAGCGTCGCGCCTGACGCGCAGCGCGCCAGCAAATCCGCCGGCGCATACAGCAGCGTCCCCAGGTTCAGCCGCAGCTCGGCGTCCAGATCCTCCGGCGTGTGGTCGGCGTCAAAAGTCGGCGTCGTGATGCCCTTGAGCTCCAGGATCACCACGATGGCGGAATGGCTCGCCACGAGGTCATGCAGCGCGACGATCGGCGCGAGACACGACGCGAGGTCCGTGCACACGTCATTACCCGGCGCCGTGTGGTAGATGAGAAAGTGGTGCAGCGTCGCCGGATCGGGATGGATGTCCAGCTCAATGGAGCGCACGTGGTCGATCAGCAGCTGATCGAGGATCTGCTCGCCCACGCCCGATGCAAACAGGTCGCTCGCCACGCCGTGGTTGACCCAGTAGCTGTTGTGCGTGGCCAGCCGACTCGTCTGCGCCAACGTCGGGCCAAAGTCATAGGCCGGCGCGGCAGTTGAACAGCCCGCGAGGAAGAACAGCGCCGTGAAGTGGAACGCTTTCACCCGGCCAGCCGCCCATCGCCCAGCAGCAGGTCGATCGTGTCCTGATCCACCGGCGGAAAGCGGTATTCGCCGAGTTGGGTCGGATTGACCCAGCGGAAGTCCCACACGCCGATACGTTGCGGCAAACCGCCGATGATGCGCGCGGAAAAGCTGTGAAAATCGATGCAGTACGGCTCGTACTCCCGGCGCAGACTGACGCTCTTGGCGACGATCTCGATCGCCACGTCCAATTCCTCGCGAATCTCGCGAATCAGCGCGGCTTCATCGCTCTCGTCGGGCTCCACCTTGCCGCCCGGGAATTCCCACAGCAGCGGCATTCCCGCGTGCGGCAGGCGCTGCGTAATCAGGTACTGCCCAAACTCATTGCGGATTTCTGCCGCGACAACCCGAATTACACGCTTGGTCGATGTGCAGCTCACGGCGCGCCTCACTTCAAGGGGTCAAAGCCGCAGACGCCGGCCGAGGACACGTAGTTGGTCGAACCGATGCAGTGCGGCATCGCGGGATTCCACGCGGCGCAGTCAGCGTCCGTCAGGCAATGGAGTGAGCAGCGCTTCTGCGGCGTCGCGCCGGCTTTGGGATTGCCGCCCGATTTCGATAGCTCAAAGCCGCAGATGAACTCCTTGCCGCTGGCGTTGTCGCTGCTGCATTGGGCGGCAGGATCGCTGCAGGCGCAGTCCTTGGTGCAGTAGCCGATGCTGTTGTCATAACCCGTGAGGAAGCCGCCGATTTGGCAGAGGCCGTAAGCACAGTCGGCGTCCTGCGTGCAGGCCTTGGCGTGCAGTCCGAGCGTCTTGTCCTTGAGCACCGGCGGGCACGTGCCGGCGCTGGCATCGTCGCTCACGGCGTCAGTGCCGACGGTGCTGTCGGTTCCGGCGTCGCTGTTCTGGGTGTCGCCGTCTTTGCCGTCCTCCTCGAAGCAGCCCGTGCTGTCCTGGCACTGGAGGTCGGTCGGATCGGTCGCGTCGGTGCCGTCGCTGATTGCATCTGTGCCGCTGGCGTCGTTCACCGCGCTGTCCGCGCTCGTGTCCGCGCCACCGCTTGCGCCGTTGCCGCCGCTGGCCGTCGTCGTGCCACAGCCGACCGCGATCGCTGCGACGAGGCCGAGAATGAGAATCGAGCGTGGCGAGGACATGCAACTCCATCCGTCGCAGCTTTCAGCTTTTCGCGACGTGTGGCCGGCAGTCTCGCTGACGTCGCCGGTCGGCGTCAAACAACTTTTGCGGTGCGCAAGGCAGGGCAAAACGTCGCTGCGGATTGACCTCAGCGCCACAACTTGGTACACCGCGCCGCCGTTCGGGCGGGAGCCAAATTCCGGCCCGGACAAGCCTCCCCTGGTCAGGGAAGAGGCCCGTCCGCAAGCGCATCCTGAGGCGTCCATGCTCGCACTGATCACGCTGCCGCACCTGAACGATGTCAATGACCTGGTGTCCCGCGCCGGGCTCATCGATCTCGACGTCACGGTGTTCTACTACGCCGGGCTGTTTGTGATCCTGCTGCTCATCCTGCCGAATCTCGTGTTCAAGCCGATGCTGGACCGGATGGAAAAGCGCGAGGAACGCACGTCGGGCGCGCGCCACGAAGCGCAGCTGATTCGCAAGTCCGCCGACGCGGAAGCCGAGCAGTTTGACAAGCACGTGGCCGACGAGAAGCGCAAAGCGCTGGAAGAACGCAGCAAGCTGCGCGAAGAAACCCAGCGCAAAGCCGATGAAACGATCGCCCACGCCCGCCGCGACACGCAGGCGCGCATTGAGGCGGGTTTGGTGGCGCAGCACGCGCAGGCGGCGCAGGCGCGCACGGCAATTGAAAGCGACGCTCGGGAAATCGCAGGCGCGATTGCCCAGAAACTGGTGCAGGCGTAAACCGCGCCGGTTTGGACGCAGGAGACGAGGATGAAGCGATTGCAGCAACTCCTGATTCTCGGCCTTGGCCTGGCGACGCCGGTCCTTGCGCTGGCTGAGGAAGCGCACGCCACGTGCGAGCCCAACGAGTTTTGCTTCCAGGTTCAGGGCTACTACATCCTCGACTTCATCGCGTTTGTGGCCATCATCGTCTACGCGGCGCGCAAGCCGTTGGCGGCGTTCCTCGACAAGCGCTATGCCGATGTCTCCAAGGAAATCGCCGCGGCCCACGAACTGCGCGATGCCGCCCAGCAGAAGTACGACGCTTACAAGATGCGTATGGACAACCTCGCGGTCGAGATGGAGAAGATCCTGACCGACGCCCGCGCGGGCACGGAAACGGAAGTGCAGCGGATTCTCGCCGACGCGAAAGCGCAGGTTGAGCGCGTGACGGCCGAAGAGCAGATTCGCCTGGACCAGGAGTCCAAGCGCATTCGCGATGAGCTGCAGCGTGAAGCGGCGGCCCTGGCGTTGAAGCTGGCCGAACAGATGGTGCGCGAGAAGCTGAATGCGGCGACGCAGGCCAAGCTTGTCGATCGCGCGCTGACGGAAATCGAGGAACTGCCGACGACGGGCGCGAACGCGTAGGTCTTGGCCGCCGGGAACTGAAACCCCCGGTCTTGGGAGCGATGTAGCATGGCTAGCACGAGCGGTTCTGCAAAAATTGCCCGACGTTACGCGCGCGCACTGGCGCTCCTGTGCGACGAGCGCGGCGATGCCGACGCAGTCCGCGCGGCGCTGACGCAGGTCGTGGCAACATTGAATGCGGCGCCCGAAGCGCTGACGTTCCTGACCAATCCGACGCTGCCGCATGAGCCGCGCACGAGCCTCCTGGCGACCGTTCTCAAGGAACTGGCGATCAAGGGCACGGCTGAGGCGTTTACCAAGCTGATGCTCGACAACGGTCGCATCGGTTCGCTGGCGGCGACGCTGGTGGAATTCGCCGCGATTCAGGACGCGCGCAGCGGTCGGGCGGAAGCGCAACTCACGTCAGCCGTTGCGCTGGATGCTGCGGCGATTGCGCGGGTGGCTGCGGCCATCAAGCGCCTGATCGGCAAGGAAGTTCAGGTGACGGCCTCGGTCGACCCGGAACTGCTGGGCGGCGTGGTCGTGCGCGTCGGCAACACGGTTTGGGATACTTCGGTGCGCAACCACCTCAATCGCCTTCATAACCAATTGGTTACAGACTGAACTCGTTTCACGTTTCGACTGAACTGAAAATCGAATCTGGGAGTAGACTGCCATGGACATCCGCGTTGAAGAAGTCAGCCGCATCATTCGCGACCAAGTCGCCAACTACGGCGCCAAGGTCGACGTTCAGGAAACCGGCCGCGTGCTGGCGGTAGGCGACGGTATCGCCCGCGTGCACGGTCTGGAAGCGGCGATGGCCGGCGAGCTTCTTGAGTTCCCGAACGATGTCAAAGGCATGGTTCTGAACTTGGAAGAAGACAACGTCGGTGTCGCGCTGCTCGGCAATGCGAACTCGATCAAAGAGGGCGACCTCGTCAAGCGCACCGGCCGCATCGTGGAAGTCCCGGTTGGCAAGGCGCTGCTTGGCCGCGTGATGAACGCGCTCGGTCAGCCGATCGACGGCAAAGGCCCCCTCGCCAACGCGGACGGCGCGCCGATTTCCTACGGCCGCGTGGAAGTGAAGGCCAAGGGCATCATCTCCCGCAAGCCGGTGTTCGAGCCGCTGCAGACGGGTCTCAAGCCGATCGACGGCATGGTTCCGATTGGTCGCGGCCAGCGCGAACTCATCATCGGCGACCGCCAGACGGGCAAGACGGCCGTCGCGATTGACGCCATCATCAACCAGAAGCCGGAACACGAGCGCTTCAAGGCCGGCGACAAGACCGCCAAGCCGGTGTACTGCATCTACGTCGCCATCGGCCAGAAGCAGTCGACGGTCGCGCAGGTCGTGAAGAAGCTCGCTGACCACGGCGCGCTGGAATACACGATCGTCGTCTCGGCGACCGCGTCGGATCTGGCGCCGCTGCAGTTCCTCGCCCCGTACACGGGCGCGGCGATGGGCGAGTACTTCCGCGACAACGGCATGCACGGCCTCATCGTCTATGACGATCTGTCCAAGCAGGCGGTCGCGTATCGCCAGATGTCCCTGCTGCTGCGCCGTCCGCCGGGCCGTGAAGCGTATCCGGGCGACGTGTTCTACCTCCACAGCCGTCTGCTCGAGCGCGCCGCGAAGCTGCGTGACGAAGAAGGCGGCGGTTCGCTGACGGCGCTGCCGATCATCGAAACGCAGGCGGGCGACATTTCCGCTTACGTGCCGACGAACGTGATTTCGATCACGGACGGTCAGATCTTCCTGGAAAGCGACCTGTTCTACAAAGGCATCCGCCCGGCCATCAACGTCGGTCTGTCGGTGTCCCGCGTCGGCGGTGCAGCCCAGGTGAAGGCGATGAAGGCGGTGGCTGGTCCGCTGCGTCTGTCGCTGGCCCAGTACCGTGAACTCGCGGCGTTCTCGCAGTTTGCTTCGGACCTCGATCCTTCGACCCAGCGCACGCTGGCGCAGGGCGCGCGCCTGACGGAACTGCTCAAGCAGCCGCAGTACGCGCCGATGCAGGTGCACGAGCAGGTCATCCTGATGTTCGCGGCGACCGCGGCGGAAGGCTTCATCGACCATCTGCCGGTGGCGGCCCTGCGCCGCTACGAGCAGGAGCTGTTCGCGTTCCTGCGCAACCAGAAAGCGTCGATGATGGAAGACCTGAAGAACGGCGTCACCAAGACCGACCTGAAGAAGAAAGACGACCCGTATCGCGTTGCCCTCGTGGCGGCGTTGACCGAGTTCAAGGCGCTCTTCCAAGCGTAAGTCTGGCGTCCCTGGCGTTGGTGAAGCAGCTTGCTCCCTGATCCGGTCCGAGGAATTGAGGCAACATGCCATCTTTGAAAGCAATTCGACGTCGCATCGTGTCGGTCAAGTCCACGGCCAAGATCACGCGTGCCATGAAGTTGGTGGCGACGGCCCGTCTGCGCCGCGCCCAGGAAAGGCTCGTGCAGCTGCGTCCTTACGCGAAGCGGGTCAACGACATGATCGTTGAGCTGGCCGCGGGTACGGATGCGGATGCCCACGCGCTGCTGGCGGTGCGTGCGCCCAAGCGTACGCTGATGCTGGTGCTGACGTCCGACCGCGGCCTCGCTGGCGCGTTCAACTCCAACGTCAACAAAGCGGCGTGGAACTGGGTCAAGGCCAATCAAGGCAATCGCGAGCACATCGAGCTGCGCGTGGTGGGCAAGAAGGGCCGCGACTACTTCAAGGCGCGCCAGGCGGAAGTGGCCCACGTCTACACGGACGTCCTGAACAACGTGACGCTTGAGCGCGCGACCGGCATTGGCCGCGAGCTCGTTGCGGCGTACGTCGACGGCAAATTTGACGAAGTGTACATCGCGTACAACCAGTTCAAGTCGGCCATGACGCAGATCGTGCAAGTTGAGCGCGTGCTGCCCCTGCCGCCGGGCGGTCTGGACGATGGCAAGGGCGCGGCGGCTGAAGCGATGCCGACGGGCATCGATACGATCTTTGAGCCGTCCAAGGATGCCGTGCTGGACTCGATCCTGCCGATGTCCATCGACGTGCACGTGTACCGTTGCCTGCTGGAATCGGTCGCCTCGGAAATGGGCGCACGCATGACGGCCATGGAAGCGGCGACCAAGAACGCCGGCGAACTGTTGGCGCGCATCACGCTCGTCTACAACCGCGCCCGCCAGTCGATCATTACCACGGAACTGATGGAAATCACGTCAGGCGCCGAGGCTCTCAAGGGCTAGGTCTGGGTTCAAGTCCACCTCCGATTCATCTCTGCGTTAGGAGTTTCTCATGTCGTACGGTCGCATCAGCCAGGTCATCGGTCCCGTCGTGGACGTCGAATTTCCCAATGGCCAGGTCCCGGAAATCCTCACGGCGCTTCGCGTGACCAACGCGGCCATCAACGGCGAGGAATGGAACCTCGTGCTGGAAGTAGCGCTGCACTTGGGCGAATCGTCCTGCCGCGCCATCGCCATGGACACGACCGACGGTCTGCGCCGGGGTCAGGACGTCATGGACACCGGCAAGCAGATTCAGGCGCCCGTCGGCGATGAAGTGCTCGGCCGCATCCTCAACGTCGTCGGCATGCCCGTCGACGACAATGGCCCGGTCAACGCCAAGGAATTCTGGGGCATCCACCGCGAGCCGCCGGCGTTCGATCAGCTGACGACGACCGTGGAAATGTTTGAAACGGGCATCAAGGTCATCGACCTGCTGGCGCCGTACACCAAGGGCGGCAAGATTGGCCTGTTCGGCGGCGCCGGCGTGGGCAAGACCGTGCTGCTGATGGAACTCATCCGCAACATGGCGACGGAAAAGGGCGGCTTCTCGGTGCTCGCGGGCGTCGGCGAACGCACGCGTGAAGGCCGCGACTTGTACAACGAAATGATCGAGTCGGGCGTTATCGCGGTTGAACGCGATGAGCACAACGAGCCGATCATGGTCAACGGCGTGCCCAAGCTGATCCCCGGCAAGTCGCAGGTTTCACTGATTTACGGCCAGATGAACGAACCGCCGGGAGCGCGCGCCCGCGTCGCCCTCACGGCGCTGACGATCTGCGAGTACTTCCGCGACGTCCGCAACAAGGACGTGCTGCTGTTCGTCGACAACATCTTCCGTTTCACCCAAGCGGGTTCGGAAGTGTCCGCGCTCCTCGGTCGTATCCCGTCCGCGGTGGGTTACCAGCCGACGCTCGCGACGGAAATGGGCCAGCTGCAGGAGCGCATCACGACGACCAAGAACGGTTCCGTGACGTCCGTGCAGGCCATTTACGTGCCCGCCGACGACTTGACCGACCCGGCGCCCGCGACGGCGTTCGCCCACTTGGACGCGACGACCGTGCTTTCCCGCGCGATTACGGAAAAGGGCATCTACCCGGCCGTGGATCCGCTGGACTCGACGTCCCGCATTCTCGACCCGATGGTCGTGGGTGAAGAGCACTACGGCGTCGCCCGCCGCGTGCAGTCGATTCTGCAGGAATACAAGGATCTGCAGGACATCATCGCGATTCTCGGCATGGAAGAACTCAGCGAGGCGCAGAAGCTTACGGTCGGTCGCGCGCGCCGCATCGAGCGCTTCCTGTCGCAGCCGTTCTTCGTGGCGGAAATCTTCACCGGCAGCCCGGGCAAGTTCGTCAAGCTGGCGGACACCATCAAGGGCTTCAAGGCGATCTGCGACGGCGAACTCGACCACATTCCGGAAGGCGCCTTCCTGATGTGCGGCGGTATCGACGAAGTGGTCGAAAAAGCGAAGACCATGTAGTCGCACGCGAGTGGGCTTGCGCGCGACTCCTGCTGTCAGCTGGGTCGCCAAGCGCGGCCGCCTGCGGCGATACGCGCGGCGACACATGCTTGTCGCTGTGAGGGATTTGCTGGCGAGACAAGCAGACCGAGCCGGGAGATGTCATGAAGGTCGAGATCGTAACGCCAGTGGGCATCAAGTATTCAGGCGACGTGCAGGGCGAGATTGCGCCGGGCGCTTCCGGCGACCTGGGCATCCTGCCCGGCCACCAGGCGCTCCTCTCCGGTCTGCGGACCGGCGTGTGCATCGTGCAGCTGGGTCCGCATAATGACCTGCTCCTCGCTGTGGACGGCGGCTACGTGCACGTCGTGGGCGGTCAGACGGTCACGATTACCACGGAACTCTGCGAGAAGGCGGAGGACATCGTCCTCGACGTCGCGCGCAAGCAGTTGGAAGAAGCGACGGCTGAGCTCGCGCAGACGCGTGAAGACGTGGCGACCGAGCTGTGGAAAGTGCGCAAGCGCGCTGTCGATCTGGCCGAGACGCGCGTGCGCGTAGGCGCGACCAAGTAGTCAAGCGCGCCGCAGGACCGCGCAGAGCTGCTGTTCCAGCGCCTGCTGCACGTCCGCCAAGGCTGGCCGCGCCAGACCTCGCTCCTCACACACCTGCCAAATCGACGTCATCTGCACGCCATCCAAACCGCACGGCGTGACCGCGAATCCGTCCAGCCGCGGATTGACGTTCAGCGCCAGTCCGTGGAAGGTCCAGCCGTTGCGCAGACCAAGGCCCAGGCTGGCAATCTTCCGGTTGGCATCGATCCACACGCCGGAATGACCCGGCTTGAGCAGCGTCCGCAGGCCAAACTGGCCGCACGCCGCCGCGATGCACTGCTCCAGCAGCCGCACGAACGCCGGCAGATCGCCCAGCGGCCCTTTGCCCCACGGTCCCAGTTGCTGGCACAGCTGCACGATTGGGTAGACGACGATCTGCCCCGGCGCATGCCACGTCACCGATCCGCCGCGCGCCACTTCATGCACTGGCACGTCCAGCGGCGCCTGACCCGCCGGCTGCCAGCGCGGCGCGACGATGTGCGCCAATCCGCCCTTGCGGCCCAGCGTCAGCGTCGGCGGATGCTGCAGCACCAGCAAGAGGTCTTCCGCGGTCTTTGGCCGGGCGACCAGCGCGTCCATCAGCTGCATCGCCGCGTCGTAGTCGCACAGCGGCTGGCCGTCGTGCACCAGCGTCTGCGGGTGTTCCACGCGCGGCGGGGTGCCTGCCGTCTGGGTCAGCGGCGGCGCGGGCGGATCGACGAGCGTCGTCACTTGGTGTCGTTGGCAAGGAGTGCGCGCAGGTCCTCAACGGTCGCGTTCGGCAGGAGCCCGGTCGATGCAAACTGGCGTCGCAGGGCAATCGGCTTCGCCGCGCCGCCTGCAGCCATCGAGCCCTCGCGATCCGTCCGCGGCTCATCCGCGACGCCGAGCAGCTTCAGCACGCGCGGCAGCACCCGCCGACGCACCGAGGCAATCTGCCGCGCCTTGTACTCGCCATAGGAAGCGCGGCCTTCGGTTGCTGCCTGAAAGCTCGCGATGTCCATGATTTGGACTTCATACGGGAAAAAGAACTGAATCTCCGGATCCACACCCTGCGTCGTCAGCGCCGCCAGCATTTCGTCCAGCGGGTCGCCCGTCAGGTGCTTGTGGGCGATCGCCTGCGCGTCGCGCATGCGCGTGAACAGCGGATTGGGAAAGCGGATCATCTGCCGGCTTGTGAACTGGATCGACTGGTATTTGTCCGAGCTGTACGGATTCCAGTCGATCTGGTCGTCGCTCTCCGGCTTGTGGTCAAAACTGTGGATCTCGCTCACCGTCGCCAGCTCGTCGATTTCACCGCGCTGGTACCGCTGGAGGCACTTGCGCACGTGCGCGTCATAAGCGTCCAGATCCACAAGCGTATTGCGCGAGCGCGTCGGCTTGATGTTCGGGTACATGATCGTGTGTTCTTCACGGAGCGCGCGCACGGCGAAGAGCGCATCGACCGGATTGCCGACAATGATCCGCACGCCGATGTGGTCAAAGAGATCGTAGGCGACGTTCTCCTGCTTCTGGAGCAGCTTGACCACGACCGAGCGCAGCGGCTTGGTCTCCTTGACCTCAAAGCGCACGATCGGGACGTCAAAGCTCTGCGCGTGCAGGTACTGGCTGCCATCCTCGCGCGTGTGCACTTGCGCGACAAAACGGCTGAGGATGTGCTCGCGGATTTCGTGGTAGTAGTTGTTCTGGAAGTAGTTCACCGCGTGGGCGACCGTGTGCATGACGCGCAGCAGCCCGCACGCCCACCCGGTCCACACTTCCGCCGTGAATCCGTCCTTGGCCACCGCGATGTCCGGATCGGCCGCGGCGAGACGCAGCACGGTGAGGATCGGCATCGTGTCGAAGTCGGCGGGCATCTCCACCGGCAGGCCCGGCAACAGCACGCCGCGGATGAAGCCGAGCGCCTCGGTGCGAATCCGCTCGACGTCCTGGAACTGCAAGGGATTGTGGAGGTCGTAGCCGTAGCGGGCGAGAAAACGCGACGCCTCTTCCTCACCACTCTGCGAGAGGCGCAGATGCGAGAGGTCAATGGCGGACTGACCGCCGATGATGGTGTGCATCGTCTCCCACGAGAAAACGTAGCGCGCCAATAACGGCGGCAACGGTCCTGCGCGAAGAGTTCCCAGTTCGGCCACGTACGTCTCCAGAGAAGCGTCGGCAAAAGCCGCGCGTTTGTAACCGAAAGCGCCGCGTTTGTCTTGCCCGTTACGCAAAGTTACGTTGCGGTCACGGCAAGTTCCACGAGGCCGCGGGTGGGATGCACGTTGCGCACGAGCAACTGCACGTGATCGCCGACCTCCAGCATCGGCGCCCGCACGGGCGTGTCCAACGCGAGCGCTGACAGGAACACGAGTCGCTCGCCGCTCGCCAGCACGCGTACGACCTGGCCGTCGAGCGGCTTGCCATTGACGCGCCCCGCCAACCACAGCAGCTTGAAGTAGTGGCTGCCTTTGCGCTGCCACTGCCGCCGGTCGCGCGCGGCATCGTCGGCCACTTGCGCGAGCTGCGTCACTTCCTGCAGCGTATGCGGCGCCGGCACGCCGCGGAGCCACGCGACAAGCTGCCGATGCGCAAGCACGTCGCCATAGCGCCGCAACGGCGACGTGAACTGAACGTACGCCGGCACGCCCATCATCCCGTGCGGCGCGGGCGTAGCCTGCATCGTGCCGGCTTCCAGTACGCGGAACATGGAGAAGCAGTCGGCCGGCTGGTCATACAGCCCCGGCGGAAGCGGCGCGTGGCTGGGCCGCGGCTGCGTGCGATACGGCAGGGCGATCCGGTTGCGCGATCCGAGCTGCGCGACCGCCGCGCACGCCTGCACCATCATCTCCGTGACGAGGCGGCGTCCCGGGCTGGTCTGCTGCACCTGCCGCACTTCGACCGGCTTGAACGGCGGCGCGCTGACCTCGCAATCCGGGCGGTACAGCAGCCAAGCGCCGTTGCGGATGCGGGCGCCTTCTGCGCGCAGCCCCGTCGCGATCAGCTGGTCCAGCACCGGGCGATCGATGTCGGGCGTATTCTCACCGGCCAGCGCGCGCTCCACGAGGCTGTACGACCACACATGCTTGACGCGCACCCAGGCTTCCTGAAGCGACTCGTCGCGCGGCGCGCCCGTGGCATCCAGCGTCAGGGAGACGACAAGCGCCGGCTTCCACGCGTCGCGTGTGAGCGAGGCGACGTCGCGCGCCAACACGTCGGGCAGCATGCCGACGACGTGGCGCGGGTGGTACATCGTCGCGCCGCGCTGCCGCGCCGCGAGATCGGCGAGGCTCCCCGGCACGATCCACGCCGACGGATGCGCGATCGCCACGTGCACGCGCGTGCCATCAGGCGTCTCCTCCACGCAAATCGCGTCGTCCACTTCATGCGGCGCGTCGTTGTCCATCGCCACAAACGGCAGGTCGAGATGCGGCGCGTCGGCGGGCATGTCCGGCGTCGGCCGCAACGACGCGATCGCCTCGGCCGACCACGGCTGCAGCAGTCCGGACCGCCACAGGTCCAGGTCCTCATGCCCGTCCCAGAAGCCCAGCTCGTTGAGCAGGTCCGTCGCGTCGCGCGCGTCCGCGTGCGTGTGCCGACCATCCAATTCCAGCCAGTGCGCCGCCGCCGGATCGTCCTCGCCGCGGACAATCGCCATGAGCCGCTGCGGGGCATCGCCAAACGTGGCACGCATCCCGGCGCGATGTTGGTGCAGGGCCTTGCGCCACTGCGCCACGTCAACGTCCAGCTCCACCTGCCGCAGCCGCTGCTGATCGAGGATCGCGCGCTCCGCCGCATCGCGCCGCGTCAGACGCCCGTGGGTCAAGGCGAAGCCCGTGTGGCTGAACACCGCGAGCACCGTCGCGGCATCGCGCGTATCCGCGTCCTCGTGGCCAAACAGCACTTCCGCCAGCTCGCCGATGCCCAGCGGGCGGTCGGCAAACAGCGTCCATGCGACGTCCAGTTCATCCCGCGTCGCGCGATTTTGCAGTGCTAGCACGGCCTTCTCCGCGTCGGCCAGTGACGCCGAGCGCAGGCTCAGTTCCCCGGCAAGCTCGGGTCGTTCCAGCTTCAGCACCGTCACGTCGTCACCGAATGCGCGCACTTGCACGCGCATCGGCCGTCCCGGCTTGTAGCTCTGCACCCAGCCGACGCGCAGCAGCGGTCCATCGGCAACGAGCACGATTTGGCCTTCCGTCATGCGTCCTCCGTTGTGTACGTGCCCATCGCGCGCTGCAGGGCTTGGCGCAGCTGCGTGTGGCGGTGGATCGGCGCGTCGTTTTGCACCGCCCGCTCGATCGCGCGCGCCGGTCCCACAAGCACGACAAAACGCCGCCCGCGGGTGAGCGCCGTGTAGAGGAGGTTGCGCTGCAGCATGATGTGGTGCTGCGGGTGCAGCGGCAGCACGACCGCCGGATACTCGCTGCCTTGCGACTTGTGCACCGTCACGGCGTATGCCAATTGCAGGTTGTCCAGCGCGCCGCCTTCCACGTCCACCAGCCGCTCGCCAAAGCGAATCTGCACGGTCGGCGACAGTGGCAAGCCCGGCTGCCGGTTGTCCGCCCGCCCCTGACCGCGACCGACGACCACGCCAATGTCGCCGTTGAACACTTCCAAATCATAGTCGTTCTTGGTTTGCTGCACCTTGTCGCCCACGCGCAGGCCGTTGCCCAGCTGTTCGCCATACGGATTCAGCGCCTGCCGCAGCGCCTCATTGAGCGCCTGCGTTCCCAGCGGCCCGCGGTGCACCGGCGCGAGCACCTGGATGTCGCGAATCGGCTCAAAACCGCGCTGCGGCAGGCGGTGTTGGACGATTTCCAGCACGCCCGCCAGGATGTCTTCGGGATTCTCACGCGGCACCAGGTAAAAATCGCCATCGGCGTTGCGCGGCGAGGACTGCGGCATCTCGCCTTTGCGCACGCGGTAGGCGTTCAGCGCGATCTGCGAACCCTCGCCCTGCCGGTAGATGCGATCCAGCGCGACGACGGGAATGCAGTGCGACTGGATCAAGTCGTCCAGCACCGCGCCCGGCCCCACGGACGGCAGCTGATCGGCGTCGCCCACCAGCAGTACGCGCGCGCCCAGCGGCGTCGCGTCAAACAGCGCGGCCGCTAGCGGGACTTCCATCATCGACACCTCGTCCACGATGATGAGGTCCGCGTCCAGCGGCGTGTCCTTGTTGCGCAGAAAACGCCCCGTCCGCGGCTCGAATTCCAGCAGCCGGTGCAGCGTCTTGGCCTCCGCGCCCGTCGCCTCCGCCAGCCGCCGCGCCGCGCGTCCCGTCGGGGCCGCCAGAGCCAGGCGCGGCTTGTCGCGCGCCATCGCCGCCAGCACCCCGCGGATGATCGTCGTCTTGCCCGTTCCGGGCCCACCCGTCACTACGAGCACGCCGGTCTGCAGCGTGCGGGTCACCGCGTCGCGTTGGCCGCCTTGCAGGTCAAAACCCAGCGCCGCTTCCGCGTCCGCCAGCCGCGCCTCCAGGTCGGGCAGCGCCGTCGACTGGGCGTGCAGCAGTTCCGCCATGCGGTGCGCCAGCCGCTGCTCCGCGTGCGCCAATTCGGCGAGGCAAAGCGCGTCATCTGACCGCACAAACGTGCCTTGCGCGACGAGCGCGTCGATCGCGTCCATCAGCGGTTCGGCCGGCACCTCGAGGATCGCCATCGCGCCCGCCAGCGCGGCCGACTCCGGCGGCGCCGTGTGACCCTGCTGGGCCAGCTCCTGCAGCGCGTGCACCAGCCCCGCACGCATGCGTTCCGGTGACGTCGCGGGCACGCCCAGCTCGCGCGCGAGGCGATCCGCGGTCTTGAAACCGATGCCCGGGATCTCCTCGGCCAGCCGATATGGCCGCTCGCGCACGTGTCGGACGGTATCCTTGCCATACCGCTGCTCGATGCGCGCCGTCAGCGTCGGTCCCAAGCCAAGCCCGTACAGGAACACCGCGTTCGCCGCGGCCGCTGCGTGCACCTGAACCTGTTCGACAAGCGTCGTGCGCACCTTGCGGCTCAGGCCCTTGATGCCCTTGAGCACGTCCGGGTCCTTGCGAATCTGCTCCAACGCGTCGTCGCCCAGCTGGTCCAACAGCCGATCTGCGATGGTTGGACCAATTCCGGCGATCTTGCCCGACTTCAAGTATCGCGCCACGCCGTCGCGTGTTCCCGGCAGGATCGGCCGCGCGGAAAGCACCTTCACTTGCCGGCCGTGGCGTGGATCGTCCTCGACAACGCCGTCGATGGCCACCGCGTCGCCGACGTCCAGGCCCCACAGCGGGCCTTTGATTGTCGCGCCGATTCCGTCGTCCCGCCGCAGAAGCGCGATGCCAAAGCCGTTGTCGGCGTTGCGGTAGACGAAGCGCTCGATGAGTCCGGTCCACGCGACGTGCTCGCCCGTGCTGGCGGCGCTCGGGATTGGCTGGCTGGCGCGCGTGACGGCCGCTTCGGTGTTGAAGTCAAAGATCGCGCCCTGACGCGGGTGGCTCGGCGCGTTCATGGCGTGGCGGCAGGCACCAGTGGGCCATGCAGCGTCACGTCGACAACCGCGCCACTGCGCAGGACTTGCGCGCGCACGCCTTCACCGCCCGCGACCTGTAGCACGCGATCGAGCTGGTAGGCCATCGTCAGCGGGCGTCCGTAGAGCGCCGTGATCAGGTCGCCCGACAGCAGATCACCCTGGGCCTTGCGCACCAGCACGCCGCGGTTGCGCGACGCCACAAACAGCTCCTTGGCCGTCAGGTTCGGCGCCACGCGATCCCACAGCGCCAGCGCCGCCGCTTCCCGCACCACGTCCGCCTTCGCCTTGTTCGCCTCGTCCCAGCTCGGCTTGCCTGGCGCCGCCCATGCCAGCGTCGCGGGCAGCGAGTCGACCAAGCCATCACCGCGCGTCTGCCGCACGCCGGTCTCCGCCAACATCGGTCCGGCGATCTCCAGCAACTTGTCCAGCGCCGTCTGGATCGCCAGCGTCAGCCCCGGTCGCGGATCGCCGCCCGGCATCACGTCCGTCGGGTCGTCCGTCGTCTCGACAACCAGCCCGGCGAGCCGCCGTCCGCGCATCGCATCGGACAGCCACACTTCCGTGCGCAGATGCGCCTCCAGACCGTGCTGGCGGAACGTGCGCTGCTTCTTGGGATCGCCGTTGCGCACGTCCTGAATATCGCGCACGTTCGTCGCGCGTTGCTCCGTCACCAGGATATGCAGCACGATGGCCTCGCGCACCGGCAGCCGCAGCTCGGATGCGTGGGCCATCAGATCGGTATCCGCTGAGACAACCGAAATTTCGTCCACGGGGTGCAGCAGGGAAAAATCCGCCGGACCGATCAACGGCTGCGGCGTCTTCGTCAGCAGCCAGCGCGCCACGGCGTCCGTCCGCATCGCGATGTCCAGCGAAGTGGCGTCCTGCATCGCCAGCCCGACAGGCAGCACGATCAGCGCCTTCGCGTGCGTCCCCGGTTCGAGCGATTGCACTTCACTGATCTGCGGGCCACTCGCGCCGCACGCCGTCAACAGCATGGCGCCGACGGTCATCAAACGCGCGCTCAATCCTCGCCAGTCCAACCTTCTGCCCACGATCGCCTCCGCTTCTTTGCCGCGTCAGGATCGCACGTTGCGGCGCGGATGGGCAAGTCCGCGTTGACGCCGTTGGCCCGCATCGCGCATCCTCCCGCGGCCATGAATGACACGCCGATTCCGCACAACGCAAATCCCAACTGGCTCACGACGCCGGACGTGGATTTGGCCGCGCTGACGCCCGTGATGCGCCAGGTCGTCGACGCCAAGCGGCAGCATCCGGATGCGCTGATCCTGTTTCGCCTCGGGGACTTCTATGAGCTGTTCTTTGAGGACGCGCTGGAAGGTTCGCGGCTGCTGGACCTGGCGCTGACGTCCCGCAACAAGAACGATCCGCGACCGATCCCGATGTGCGGTTTTCCCTACCACGCGATGCCGCAGCACGTGCAGCGCGTCTTGGAAGCGGGGCGGCGGTGCGCCGTCGTGGAGCAGCTGGAAGATGCGGCGACGGCCAAGGGGCTCGTGGCGCGCGGCGTGACGCACGTGGTGACGCCGGGCGTGGTGCTGGAACCTGAGGCGCTGGACCCGCGCGCCGATCACCGCGTGGCGGCGCTGTGGCCGGGCAAGCACGGCGGTCTGGGCGTGGCGGTCGCCGACGTGACGACCGGCGTGCTGCAAATTGGCGAAGTGCTGCATCCAACCGCGCTGGGCGTGTTGCTTGTGCGGCTGGAGCCGCGCGAGCTGGTGTTTCCGGCGCTCGCGGAACCGTGGCTGGACACGCTGGCGAGCGCGCGCGAGCTGCCGCGGACGCTGCGCGAGATGCATGGCAACGAGGCGCCGACCTTGGCGCAGGCGGCAGAACAGGCGCTGCGGCGCTACCTGGACGAAGTGCGACCAGGCGCCGTCAAGCTGCTGCAGCCGCCCCAGCCGCTGGAGACGACGCCGCACCTGACGCTGAGCCGGGAGACGGTCCAGCATTTGGAGCTGATCGCGACAGTGCGGCAGGGGCGTCGGCAGGGCGCGCTGTTGAACGCGGTCGACCGGACCTTGACGTCGGCGGGCGCGCGGCTGTTGCGCGGGCTGATCCTCGCGCCGCTGGGCGATCGCCGCGCCCTGCAGGTGCGACACGCGGCGGTTGAGGCCTTGCTGCAGGATCGGCCGACCCGCGAGTCGCTCCGCTCGGTGCTCAAGTATCAGGGCGATTTGGCGCGGCTGACGACGCGCGCCGCGGCGGGACTGGCCACGCCGCGGGAGATGACCGTGCTGCGCGAGACGCTGCGCGGGCTGCCGGAGCTGCAGCAGTTGCTGGAACGGACGAGCCATAGCGTCGCGCTCGCCGGCGTGCTGGCCGATACGCAAGGCGCGGAAACGCTGACTGCGCACCTGGAGGCGGCACTGGCGGATGTTCCGCGCGCGGTCCTTGCCGACGGCGGGGTGATGCGGCCGGGTTTTGACGCCCAGCTCGACACGTTCCGCGAGCTCAGCGAGGACGCGCACGCGTGGCTGGACCGTTTTGAGACGCAGGAGCGCACGACGTCTGGCATCGCCACGCTCAAAGTGACGTACAACCGCGTGAGCGGCTATGGCATCGAGATTGGCCGCAGCCGCAGCGACGAAGTGCCGGAGCGCTACCACCGCAAGCAGACGCTGAAGAACGCGGAGCGGTACACGACGCCGGAGCTCGTCGAATTTGAGCGGCGGATCCTGACGGCTGAAGCGGACCGGATGGCGCGGGAGAGCGAACTCTTCCGGCACTTGATGGCGCACGTGGGCAGTCACGCCCCGCTGCTGCGGCGGATTGCCGCGGCGCTCGCGGAGCTGGACGTCCACGCCGGGTTCGCTGAGCTGGCCGCGCAGTGGCGCCATGTGCGCCCGACGCTGGTGGACGAGCCGATCGTGCGGCTGACGGGCTGTCGCCATCCGGTGATTGAGCAGACGCTGGCGCCCGGCGCGTTTGTGCCCAATGACGTGTGGCTGCAGGGCGGCATGCTGGAAACGCCGTCCGTGGATGCGGCGCAGGTCCTGCTGATTACCGGTCCGAACATGGCAGGCAAGTCGACGCTGATGCGCCAGGTCGCGCTCGCGGTGATTCTTTCGCAAGCGGGCGGCTTTGTGCCGGCGGATCAGGCGGAGATGGGCGTGCTGGACGCCGTGCACACGCGGATTGGCGCATCGGACGACATCAGCCAGGGCGCGTCGACGTTCATGGTGGAAATGCGCGAGACCGCGACGATCCTCGGGCAATCGACGGAGCGTACGCTGGTGCTGCTGGACGAGATCGGTCGCGGAACGTCGACTTGGGACGGCTTGGCGATCGCCTGGGCGGTGGTGGAAGCGCTGCACGACCGGACGCGCAGCCTGTGCCTGTTTGCGACGCACTACCACGAACTGACGTCGTTGTCAGAGACGCTCCCGCGCCTGCGCAATGCCCACGTGGCTGTGCGCGAGTGGGCGGGCGACATCGTGTTCCTGCATCGCCTGCAGACCGGGCCGACCAATCGCTCGCACGGCATCGCGGTGGCGCGGCTCGCGGGGCTGCCGCCGGACGTCGTCGAACGCGCCCGTGGGCTGCTGACCGAACTGGAGAAGGGTGCGGCGGGGCAATCGACGGGACCGTTGGCGCGGGCGCGGCGCAAGCAACTGGAGCTGTTTGAGCTGGTGCCGGTACAGTCGCTGGCGGGGAACGCGGCACCGGAGCCGGTGCCCGAGGAAGTCACGGCGCTGCTGCAGGCGTTGACCAGCCTTGACCCGGACGACCTGACGCCGCGGCAAGCGCTGTCGTGGCTGGGCGAATGGCGTGCGCGGTTTGAGGCGCTGCCTGAGGGCGTGCGCGACCGGCTTCTGAAGCGCTGATCGCGCAACGCGACGGAGGGTTGAGAGCAACCCGGTCCGATCCGACGCGGGCGACCGAAATGGCTAGTACAGGAATTCCAGGTAGTGCATCGAGGGCACGCCGACGTTGCGCGAGAAGTGGAACGTGCCGTCGGTGATGTCGAGCAGACCCTGCTCCGGGAATTCAAACTTGCAGTTCATCGGCGACCCGACCTGCGTCAGGTCAGGCTTGCACCACGTCTTGTCGGTGCCATCCATGTACGCCCAGCGATAGCCGACCGTCTTCGTGTCCTTCGGCAGGCCTTTCACTTCGATCCGCAGCATGTGCTCCAGGATGCCGAGGCCCGTCACCGGGTCGTCCTGGCTCACGTCCAGGTCCACGAGGAACACGTGCATCCGGTGCTTGCGATTGGCGTCGACGGCCGGGTAGTTGGACGTCGCCGGGTCCTCAACGCAGTTCTTGATCTTGCCGAGCGCGTCGACGCAAGTCTCCCGCGTCGCCATCAGCAGGATGCCTGAATCGCGGCGTGAATCCGGCGTGCCGTTCAGGCCGAACGCGTCGGGGCCTTCCAGCACGCTGATCTGCTGGGCGCCGGCCATGAAGCCGTCGTTGAACCAGAACTGGTACCAGCCCGCGGGCTTGAGCAGCGTGTTGGCGATGCCCAGATCGGCAAACCACATGAAATCGGAGTCGTGCGTCGTCAGCAGCGCCTCACCCTTGTTGGTCGCGCTCAGCTGGATCGACGGGAAACGCGGCGCCGAACCCACGGTCGCGTGCGACACGAGGCCTTGCCACAGGATCTTGGACCCGGCGAAGAACGCGCCGAGGTACGCGGACTTGCGTGCGACATCGCTGTCGATGGAGTGCGGCAGCGCCGGGCAATTCATGCGCAGGTCCGTGACCCAAATCGGAATCGGCTCGCTGCCGTCCGAACGGTGACCGACGACCTGGCCCGCGGCGTCCGTCACGACGATCTTGCCGGAGTCCAGCGAGAAATTCTTCTCGTGCTTCAGGCCCTTCTTGGCAGCGTAGTTGGCCACAGCCTGGACGATCGAGCGCGCCTGGAGCGGCGTGCACGTCTCAATCTCGAGCGACAGATCGGTCAGCGGCAGGCCGTTGGCGACGACGAAGTCGATGAAATCGTAAATCGGCGAGCGGACTGCGCCGTCAGCGTTCAGGTTGGTCGGATCCGCGCTCATCACGACGGACGGTGCGACGAGGCGCACGTCATTGCCCGGCAGCGGGAATTCGCCAGCCGCCGCAGCGTTGCCGCGCAATTCCATCGCAAACTGCTGGTAGGCGCCGAGCCACGCCGCTTTGTCAGTCGGCGTGTTCGTGTAGCCACCTGCGCCAAACGGGTCGCGGCCAAATTCAACGTTGAAGATCGACGGGAAGCAGTCCCACGGCAGCACGCCGGAGCCCTTGCACGCCGACGTCTGGCTGTTGGCCGCCGGCATTTCGCGGTCGTAGTGCTTCATGATCTTGCGGACGATTTTTGCCCACTTGGCGGGATTGGCGATCGGCTTGCCGACCTGCTGACCGCCAGCGTACGTGCACGTGCCGCCTTCCGCGAGGTCGTACGCCGCGGTCCAGAGCGGCGTGCCATTGGCGTCGCGCACGGTCTTGAGCACGGACTCAAACGCGGTCAAATTGTAGCTGTTGATGTCGTCGGGGCTGCCGGCTGCGCCGCCTTTCCAGATGCCTTGGAGCGAATACGCGCAGCCGTAGCCGACTGGAATGCGCATGTTGGTCGAGCTCAACTGGCCAAAATTCTTGACGTAATCCGCCGCGTAGTCCTCGATGAAGACCGGCGTCGGCGCGCCATTGACGCCGCGCATGCCGGTGCCTGTGAGGCCGCCAGCAGGAACGGAGTCGTCCGCGCACGCGACAGGGCCGTCAATGCCCTTGGCCGCCAGATAGCACGCGGAGTTGTCGATGATGACTGAGCGATTGCGCCTGGCGTTGGCGCCTTCAGGCAGGATCACCGACGGATCGGAGGAGCATGCCGGGGCGACGAACGCGACAGCAGCCGCCAGAACGACAACCGATCGCAGAGCAGGGGACAGCACGAGCAAGGCACGCATGAGTAAAGCCTCCAGTCTAACCGGCCGCCAGTATCCCGGAGGCACACAACTCGGTCAAGCAACTGCCACAGTCCCGGGGGGAATTCAGTCCTCCGGCCAGGACGCGA
>CAINLT010000460.1 GCA_903850505.1 uncultured Myxococcales bacterium
GCCTGGGCTCGCCGTCTGCACGACCTTCCAGTCGTCGGATTGCAGCGCGTCGCGCAGCGCCTGGCGGTCCAAATCCATCCGCATCGCCGCCATCAGATGCCCCGCGACAGTCGTGTCCAGCCCGGCGAGCAGCAAGAGCAGGATCGACGCAAACAGCGCCACGCGCGGCGCCACCGCCGCAATCGCCGCGTCCAGTGCGGTCATCGCCAGCATCAGCAGCACGTCCTGCCAAGCGTCAGCCCACACGAACGACGACGCCAGCCGCTCGTGCAGCGCCAGCCGGTACACAAGCGCGAGCGCCAGCCATGCCAGCGCGATGTCGACCGCTCGCTCCCGCCGCGTCATCCGTCCTCCGTGCCGCGTACGCCAACATGATTTGCCGTTTCGCGCAACCGGCTTGCATCCGTCCAGCCCGCGCCGCATCCTCCGCATACGCGGCGCTTGACCGCGACGGGACGCCCGCATGATCGCCACCACGCTCACGGTCTTGTGCTTCTTCGCCGTCACTGGTGCTGGCGAATCCGCCGCACAGCCAGCTTGTCCCGAAGCGCCCGGCGCGATGTCCTGCATCCCCGGCGGCGCGTTCATCCGCGGCAGCGACGACGGTCCGGCCAACGCGCGCCCCAAGGCGAGCATCTCGCTCTCGACGTACTTCATGGACCGCTACGAGGTCACCTACAGCGAATACAAAGCCTGTGAAAAGGCCCGCAAGTGCAACGCCGCCAACCCGCTCTACCAGGACTTCAACCGGCCCAAGCAGGCGATGACCGGCGTGTCCTGGTTCGATGCCGTTCGCTACTGCAAGGCGCAGGGCAAGCACTTGCCGACGGAAGCCGAATGGGAAAAGGCCGCGCGCGGCACCGACGGCGCGATGTTCTCGTGGGGCAACGCGCCCGCAACGTGCCAGAACGCCGTGCTCATGGACGCGTCCGGCCGCAGCTGCGGCATCCGCAAACGCTTCAGCCAGCCGGAGAAAGGCCGCGTGCTGGAAGTCGGCCTGCGCGCACCGGGCGTCTATGGCCTCTACGACATGGCCGGCAACTCGTGGGAATGGGTCGCGGACTGGTACAGCAAGAGCTACGCTGCGTGCGGTGCGGCGTGCGAGGGCACTGACCCGCGCGGTCCATGCAACGGCGCCGACCACTGCCCGGGATTTCACGACAAGCTCGTGCGCGGCGGCAGTTGGTATTGGCCGGCGGAGTACGCCACGGCGATCTACCGGCGGCCGCACGTGCCGTCCAACCAGCCGTTTCACCACTTTGGCTTTCGCTGCGCTGCCTCCACAAGCGAGGCCGAGAAGCTGTCCGGACGCTAGCGCGCCACCAGCCACGCGCTCAGGCGGTCGACGATCGGCTGCGGAATCTCATGCCCGCCGATGAACTCGTGGTACTCGGTCGGCAGTCCCGCCTCGTCGAACAGCCGGTGCAGTCGCCGCGCTGCTTGCACGTCCAGGAGCGGATCGCGCGTGCCGTGGCTCTGGAACACCTGAAGTCCCTTGTGTTTCTTGGCGCCAGCCTGCCACGTCGCTTCGTCCACCATCGTGCCGGATAGCACCACGAGGCCCAGTGGCTGGCGGTGCGCATGCAGCGCCGCGGCGGTAGCGACCATCGCGCCTTGCGAAAAACCCATCAGGATCGTCTTGGACCACGTCGCGCCAGCCTCGGTCAGCATCTGCATGATCGACTCACGCGCGTGTTCCATCGCCGGCGGCGAGTCCTTGGACAGATCACGGTGTTGACCGCGCATCATCGCCGCTTCCAACGCCGCCATATCAATGGCGAACCACGCGCGCCCGCTCATGTGCGGGCCAAGCGGAACTTCCAGCGGCGCGTTTGGAAACAGCCAATTCGTCCCCGGCGGCACGCGGAGCACCTGCGCCAGCGGCACCAGATCCCAAGCATCGGCGCCGTAGCCATGCAGGACCACGAGCCAAGGTCCATCGGGACTACCTGGAATCACGACGGTATCGAGACCGCCCAGCCGTTGACGATGTGGGGAATTTTGCACTGCACTCACGGGAGACTCCATCCGCCGCCGAACGCGGAGCGCCTGTGTAGTCGGCGGCGGACGGGACTGTCAATTGTTTGAAAAAGCTTGAATCAGAACGCAGTGTTGGGTCTGGTCTGGCAAAACCTCGTCGCAGCGCAAGGTCTGCGGGGACAGGGGCAGATCGCGCAACTGCTGATATTGCTAGGTATTCTGCGCTGTCGGCCGCTTGAGCAGCTCCATGACCAGCACCGCGGTCGTGGAAAAGAGCAGCGCGGCGACGAGGGAATGCGCAGTCGTGATGTGCGGCTTCAACTGCGACCACACATTCATCGCGCCGATGCTGACTTGCGCGAGAATCAGCCAGCCGAGGCCATTGGCAACAAGACCGAGGCGACCGCGGCCGCGCAGGAGGAAAGACAAGGTCCAGCCGACGGTTACGAGCAAGTACGCGTTGCAACGGTGCAGGATTTGTACGCCGGTGTAGCCGTCCAGCGTTGGGAACCAGAGGCCGCCGTTGCAGGTCGGGAATTCCGCGCAGGCCAGGCCCTGCAGGCTGCCCGCGATCGTGCCGCCGAGGACCATTTGCAGGAGGAGGCAGAACGTCCAGACGCCAGCGAGGAGCGGCACGAAGCGGGAGAGCGGACCGGGCAGGGGCGCTTCAGGCGTGTCGATCTCCCGCAGTTTCAAGGCGGTAAGCAGCGAGAGCGCGCCAAAGGTGTTGCCGAGGATCAGGTGCGACGCGACCGTCCACGTCGCTGGCCGCGCGATACCGGCGGATTTGTCGACAAGCAGGACCGTCAGCCCGCCGAACACGGCTTGCACAAACAGCAGCAGCCCGAGGCCGATGAACAGCCCGCGAAACCGCTGGCGCAGCGCTGGATCGCGCCAACCGAGCACGGCGCCCAAGACGTAGAGCGCGGAGACGACGCCGGCAAAGACGCGATGGCCGTACTCGTAGACGACGCCGGTGAGTTTGAGGTTGGGCACGAGCGCGCCGTGGCAGAGAGGCCAATCCGGGCACGAGAGGCCGGCCTGCTTGGCGCGGACCAGCGCACCAAAGGCGATTTGCGCCCAGGTGAAGATCGTCAGGATGAGGAAGATGCGCGCGGTGCGGGAAGCCGGAGTGCTGCTCATGGCCTGACCTGGCGGCAGGTGGGCGCCGCGGCGCGGGAGGATAGCACGCGTGACGCACGGTGCGACAGGTGGTCGGTAAGGCGCCGTGCGTCAATCCCCCTGTGTGAGACGCTTGTCGCTGGGTCGCCAAGTGCGCCCGCTGCGCGATACGCCTGGCGACACAGAGCTGGGACTTGATCGATTTGTCCTTGGACGAGCCCTAACTCAGGTCGGCAAGTTCAGAACCGCCCGCTCCAGCACACGCCTGCGCCGCCCGCTGGCGTCACGAACGCGCTCGGCTGGCGGGCTGGCTCGTGGCCAGAATGCGCCGTCAGGATCGCGCCGACGATGACGCCCGCCGCGCCCACGCCCACGAGGCTGAACGCCGCCACGCGGTTGCGCAGGATCACGGCACGGTCGTCCGCCAGCTTCTGCGCGGAGTACAGCCCCGCCGCCGACTGGTCATTCAGCCGCCCGTTGGCCGACTCCGTCATGACCGCCCACGCCGCACCGCCCGCCAGAAGCGCCGCGCCGCCGCCGATCAGCGTCCAGCCAAGCCAACCGTTTGACTTCTCCGCCGGCTCGCTCACCGTCGCGACGGGTGCAGCCGCCAGTGCGCCTTTGGCCGGCGCCTCGGGTTCAGTCGGCTTCAC
>CAINLT010000461.1 GCA_903850505.1 uncultured Myxococcales bacterium
GGCCGATGAGGAACACGCCCATGGTGAGCACGCCGGACAGCACCGGCCGCGAGAGCGCGCTGAAGAACAGCGCTGCGGACGTGACGAGCAGGATCTCGATGTAGTTCAGGCCCAGCGCCTGCGCCAGCGCGAGCGAAAACGAGCCGCCGCGCAAATGCAGCACGCCCGCCCAGCACAGCGCCAGGGCGATGAGTTGGCCAAGCAGCAGCGCGGACAGGCCGACGAACTTGCCGATGAGGAATTCGCTGCGGCGAATCGGCTTGGGCAGGATCGCGTACAGCGTCTTGCGGTCGATTTCTTTGTAGAGCAGCACGGCGCCAAGCAGCACGGCCGTGGCGATGCAGACAAGCGGAATGACGGCGAGGCCAAAATCCGTCACGAGGCGGATCTTCTGGTCGGTCAGCGCGAGGTCTGAGAGCAGGATCGAGAAGATGAGCATCAGGATGGTCACGCCCAGCAGGCCGAAAAACAGCTTGTTGCGCCCCGCCTCGCGCAGCGTGTTGCCGGCCACCGCGGAGATGCGGCTGAGCGCGGCCATGGGGCCGTCGATGCGCAGGATCAGCTTTTCGTTGGTCGTTTGGATGTTCATGCCGATTTCCCCGCCGCTGGGCTCCGCTGGCCATCTGCCGACACATGCACGGCTTTTTGCACAAACAACTCTTCGAGCGACTCGCGCCGCTGCGACAATTCGCGCAGCGTGGCGTGGAGCTCAACGACCGCGGCGGTCAGCCCCGGCACGACGTCCGTTGGCATCCGCAGCCGCAGCACATTGGCGATTTCCTCCATCACCTCGACGCCAGGCAGCGCCAGCAGCCGCGCCTTGGCCGCCTCCACGTCCGCGACCGGCAATTCCACAAGCGCTTCCGATTCCAGCTTGTCCATGCGCAGCAAGTCGCTCAGGCGGCCTTGCGCCACGACTTCGCCGCGATCGAGGATGCACACGGCGTCGCACAGCGTCTCGATGTCAGTCAGGACGTGCGAACTGAAAAACAGCGACTTGCCCTCGCGGCGCAGATCCGCCATCAGCTCGCGCACTTCCTTGCGGCCAATCGGATCCAGACCAGAGAGCGGCTCGTCGTAAATCAGCAGATCCGGGTCGGACAGCAGGCTCTGGGCGATGCCGACGCGCTGCAGCATGCCTTTGGAGAAACCGCGCAGCTCACGATCCATGGCGTTGGCCAGTCCGAGGCGATCGAGCAGGTACGGAATCCGCTTCTTGCGCGTCGCGGCGTCCAAGCCGTAGAGCTTGCCCACGTAGTCGAGTACTTCCGTCGGCTTCAGGTAGTCGTAGAAATACGGCGCTTCCGGCAGGTAGCCCACGCGGGCGCGGGCGCTGGCGTTGCTGGGATCCTCGCCGAAGAGGCGGATCTTGCCGACCGTCGGCTGGATAAGGCTGAGGATGCACTTGATGGACGTGGTCTTGCCGCTGCCGTTCGGGCCGAGATAGCCCAGCGATTCGCCGCGCTTGAGCGTCAGCGAGACGTCCCGCACGGCCTGCACTTTCTTGCCCCAAAAGCC
>CAINLT010000462.1 GCA_903850505.1 uncultured Myxococcales bacterium
CCTGGTCGCCCACGGGCCCAAGGGCGCGCGCGACGTCGAGCTGGTGAGCGACGGTGACGGTCGTTTTCGCTCGGGGCTCCTCGCGCAGGGTTCATGGACGCTGCAGCTGCCGACGGGCGAGCACGAAGGCCAAACGCGCAAGGTGGACGTCAAGGACGGTGCGACGACCGAGCTGCTGCTGCGCCTCCAGCGGGTCTCCGACGTCTATCGCGCGTCAGCCGAAGCGCCGCCAGCGCCCGGTGAAATGACCCGCCGTTCGTTGTCCGCTGACGAAATCCAGAAAGTGCCGGGCGTCTACGGCGACGCGCTGAAGGTGGTGCAGAACCTGCCCGGCGTCTCGCGACCCGCGCCGCTGTCCGGCGACATCGTGGTCCGCGGCTCCGCGCCGTCGGAGACGCTGTTGGCGATTGAGGGTGTGCGCGTGCCCATCATCTACCACTTTGGCGGGCTGTATTCGGTCGTCAATACGGACATCCTGGAGGCGGTAGATTTTCTGCCCGGCGGCTATCCAGTCTCCTGGGGCCGACAGCTGGGCGGCGTGCTGAACGCGCGGCTCCGGACGCCGACGGACGAGCCGCGCTGGCATGGCTACCTGGAAGCCAACGCGTTTCACGTCGGTCTGTATCTGGAAGCGCCGCTTGGGCCGGATACGTCGCTGTCGATCGCCGGTCGGCGCTCGCACATTGACGTGCTTCTCCCGTTGGTTCTGGGAATTGTGGCGCCAAGCTCAAACATTCCGTTCACGCTTGCGCCGCGATATTACGATTATCAGGTCAAATTCGACCATCGTTTCAGCAAACACACGTCGATGACGGTGCTCGGATTGGGATCGGATGACGCGCTCGCGCTCATCTCCAAGGACCCCATCGACGGCGTCGATCCCAACACTGCGGGCAAGATCTCCAGCGTGACGCGCTTTGCCGGCGGCATCGGCATCCTGCGTCACGATGGCGGCGGGTGGACGTCCGAGACCACGCTCGGCGGCATCTGGGCGGAGTCGGACACGGCGATCGCCAAGCTCGTGCGGTTCAACCTGCAGGCGATGCAGTTGTCGCTCCGTCAGGACTTCACGTTCGGCAAAGGCCCGGTGCAACTGCGGACTGGCGCGGACGTGGAGCATCAACAGCTGTGGTTTGACGCCTACGCGCCGCTGGGGCGGACGACGGAGGAAGGGCCAGCGACGGACGGTTCCGCGGCGAACCAGGTCAGCGTCTACCTCAAGGACAAGCTGCCGATGTTCTCGCCGGCGGCGTGGTTTGACATGGTGTGGAAGCCCGACGAGAAGTGGGAAATCGTGCCCGGCGTGCGGCTGGACGGGTACGTGGGCAATGCGTCGGACGTGACGCTGCTGCCGCGCTTCAATGTGCGGCGCAAGCTGAACGACCAGTGGCTGCTCAAGGCGGCGACCGGGATGACGTCCCAGCGGCCGCAGGTGTTCCAGATCGTCAACACGTTTGGCAATCCGTACCTGACGAGCCACAAGGGCTGGGAAATCGCGGTGGGCGCGGAGTGGGCGCCGACGGGCGTGGACACGATCGACGTGCAGTTCTTTCACAAGCGGCTGTGGAATTTGACCGTACTGGCGCCGGGGCTGTTCCCGACGGTGCCGTACGTCAACGGCGGGACGGGGCAGGTCGTCGGCATGGAGCTGATGCTGCGCCACAAGATGTCCGGGCGGTGGTTTGGTTGGCTCGCCTATACGCTCCAGCACGCGACGCGCGCGGATGGCCCGGGGCAGCCCGACCGGCTGTTCGATTGGGACCAGACGCACATCCTGACCACGGTGGCGAACTACAAGATCGGCGCGGGCTGGGAGATCGGCGGGCGGTTCCGGCTGGTGAGCGGCAATCCGTATACGCCGGTGGGCACTGCGATCTGGGATGAAAAGAGCGACTCGTGGAACGCCGTCGCGTCCAATTGCGTCAACTGCGCGCGCCTCCCGGCGTTTCACCAACTGGACGTGCGGATTGACAAGCGTTTCACGTTCGACAGTTGGATGCTCAACGTCTACCTGGATGTGCAGAACGTCTACAACTACCGCAGTCCGGAAGACGTGACGTACAACTACAACTACACCCAGAGCATGTGGTTCTCCGGCCTGCCGATCATCCCGTCGTTGGGCGTGAAGGGCGAGTTTTGACGGGACTCGCCGATGAACGTGCGGCGCGTGTGACATTTTTTCGCCGGTCGCGGCAAAAGTCGGCGGGACACGAATACCCACCCGCGTCCCACCCGCGTTGACTGGGTGGGCGACCCAAGAGCGGCCGCTCAATCCTTCTGCAGCAGGAACGTCTGGTTGAACGCCTTCGCTTCGGTCAGGATCGGCAGCCCGCGAATCGCCCGGAACTTGCCCTCGATGCAATCCGCCAGCCCGCCCTGCGCGCCGCTGACCTGGACGTCCGTGACCGTGCCGGCCGTGCCGACCGTGAAGTTGACGCGGATCTTGCCGCTGACGTCCGGATTGTCGCGCAGCGCGGCTTCGTAGCAGGCCTTTACGCTCTGTGCGCGCCCGGCGATCTTGCGGGCGATTTGGTCCTTCATGCCGTTGCCGTCGTCCGGTCCTTCCAGCGGCTTGAACGCGATCGGCTTGTCCACTTTGACCAGCGGCTTGGTTTTGCTGACCTCGTCGTCGCGCGGCCCGAGGTCCGTCTTCTTCGCCACGATGCGCTCCACCGTCCGTCCCGCGCCCGGCGTCCCCTCGATCACAAGCCCCGGATGTCCCGGACCGCCCGTCGCGTCCTCGCCTGTATTGCCAAAGCTCTTGGCCGCGCGCCTCTCCGCCGTCGGGTCCTCCTGGAACAGCTTCACTGACGCGCCTGAGCGGTCAAACAGCGCCTTGGCCACGGTGTTGTCGAGCGCCCGCGGGTTGCGCTCGGCCGGATCGCCCGCCGTGCGCGGGTGCGTGCGATCCGGGTGCGCGTCCGCGTGCGCCTTGTGCGGCTCCGCATGCGTGGGCGGTTGCAGCGGCGCGGGATCGTTTACCGGCTGTGGATCGCCGTGCGTCACCTTCTCTGGCTCCGGTGGCTCAGTCTGTGGAATATCTATCTCAATCAAGTGATTGTCTGCCGCATCTTCAGGTGTCACTTTGCTCAAAAACTGCCCCTTGCTGCGCTCGTAGAGCAGCGCCTGGCCGACCAGCGCGCCCACGAGCAGGACGGCCGCCAGCAGGGACGTCGTCCAGATGGGCTCATGCAGCAGCGGCGCCATCACGCGCTCCTGCCACGCACGCGCGCGCGGCGAGGGCACCGTCACGGACTGCTTCACGACTTGAAACAGCAGCGTGTGGGCGCCCAGTGTCACGCGCCCGCGCGCGCCCAACGGCAGCGGGCAGGTCAGGGCGCCGCGGTGCAGCGTGGCCTTGCCCTTGGCGAGCAGTTCGCCCTGATCCAGTGGCGTCGTCGCGATCGCCACGCGAAGCTCCTGTGCGATCGAATCGCCTGCGGGCAGCGCGATGGCAAAATCACCGGCGCGGTTCCGGGTAAACGCCACCGGCGGCCCCTGGTAGTCGTCGTCTGGCAGCACAATGTCCAGGTTCTTGTCGCAGCCGACCGTCACGCGCTTGGCGTCGGTGAACGCGCGGTCTGAAATCAGCCGTTCGTCGTGCACGAGGCCAAGGCGCAGGACGATTTGTTCGTGCGTCACCTGCGGCGCCACGTCCGCCTGGACGAATTGGAAGAGCAGGGTCAGCTCGCCGATCTGCAGCGAACCGCCCGGCACGTCATCGACCAACAGCAGTTGGCGCCCCTGGATCGCGTGAGGCTGCCGTGGCGCCAATGCCCCGCGGAGGCTAACGCGCGCCTGCGGGTCTGCGGGCAGGATCAGGAAGTAGCGGCCGTCGTGCAGCGTCAGGAAATCGACGTGTTCCGGCGCGTCAGGACACTGTTTGACCGACAGTTGGATTGTCGAAGCGGCGCGCAGCCCCACGTGCACGTCGATGCGGCGATCGAGGATCTCCTCGTGGACGATTCGCCCGCGCCAGGCGATGCCGATGCGGACGTTGCGGGCTTTCGGGCTGGGCGTGCGGACCATCGGTTCCTCCGGGCCCGTGGAAATCGGCGGGCTGGAGGTTCGACGCGTGGCGCATCGGAAGGATCTTCACGGCCGCGCGGGGCGGCAAAAACGCCAAAGGCGCCGGAGTTGCCCCCGACGCCTTTGGTCAAACTCAATGGAAGCTTACAGCTTCTCGCGCGAGCACACCGTGTTGGTGATGAGGCGCGTGACGACGTAGGGATCCATGTTGGCGCACGGGCGGCGATCTTCGATGTAGCCCTTGCCCTCGACGGCGACCTGCCACGGAATCCGCACCGACGCGCCGCGGTTCGACACGCCGTACTTGAACTGCTTGTAGCTGCAGGTCTCGTGCTTGCCGGTCAGGCGATCCTCGATGCCGTCGCCGTAGTTGGCGATGTGCAGGTCATGCTCTTCACCGAGCGCCTTCGCGGCCGCTTCACACGCGACGATCGACTCGCGCATCTTCTTGGTGGAGAAGTTGGTGTGCGCGCCCGCGCCGTTCCAATCGCCCTTGACCGGCTTCGGCGCCAGCGTGGCGGAAACGCCGTAGTTCTCCGCGATGCGATACAGCAGCCAGCGGGCCACCCACATGTGATCCGAAACCGTGACGGGGTCGCCCGCGCCGATCTGGAATTCCCACTGGGCCGGCATCACTTCCGCGTTGATGCCTTCAAACATCAGGCCGGCGTCCAGGCAAGCCTGCATGTGTTCTTCCACGATGTCGCGGCCGAACACTTCGTCCGAGCCGACGCCGCAGTAGTAGCCGAACTGCGGGGCGGGGAACCCGTTATCCGGCCAGCCGAGCGGCTTGATGCCTTCAAAGAACGTGTATTCCTGCTCGATGCCGTACCACATCTCGTGCGCCTTGTACTTCTCAGCCACGCCGGTCAGCTTGGAGCGCGTGTTGGTCGTGTGCGGCGTCATGTCAATGTTGAGCACTTCGCAGAGCACCAGCTTGTCGTCACCGCCGCGGATCGGGTCCGGGCACATGAAGACGGGCTTGAGCACGAGGTCAGAAGCGTGGCCTTCCGCCTGGTTGGTCGACGAACCGTCAAAGCCCCAAATCGGCGGCTCTTTGCCTTTTTTGACGATCTTGGTCTTGCAGCGCAGCTTCTGTGTCGGCTCCGCGCCGTCCATCCAAATGTACTCAGCTTTGTAAACGCTCACGGTGGTCTCCTGTTTGACTTGTCCTGAGGGCAAGTTCGGGCAGTGTTGGGGGCGACCTGTGTCGCGAGACGGAAGCTAACAGCGTTATGTTTCGGATTTGTATCCAATTCCGTGACAAAGCTGTTTCTTGGCATGCTCCCGTCCCGGCCGTAGCATAGGTGGCCTCAAAGGTGCTGCAACCCATGACTGACGCTTTCTCTCCGCCACAGCAGCCGACTCCGCCGCCCAAGCGTGCGCCGGGAGATGAGCAAATTCGCACGATTGCGGTTGAAGTGCGCGGGCAGGGCGGCCTGAAGTCGTCGGGCACGCTGCAGATCGCGTCGCTGACGGATCGCGCGCGATTCAAGCGGGCGACCAAGACTTCCGCGATCCTTTTTGGCCTCGCCGTCGCCTGCTTGCCGATTCCGCCGATCCACTGGGTGCTCGTTCCGGCGTTCCTGATCGCCGCGATCGTTTCCTTCTTTATCCGCATTGGCACGGATGAACTGCTGGATGGCCAGATCGCATGCCCCAAATGCCAGGGCTCGTTTGAGCTCGAGTCGCAGCCGCCGGCCTGGCCGCTCGACCTGACCTGTCACAAGTGCAAGGCGCAACTGACCGTCGCGCCGCTGCCGTAGCCGTTTTCGAGGTTCCCGATGACCAACCAGCGTTTGCGCATCGCCGTGCTACACGGTGGACCTTCTTCTGAGCACGACATTTCGGTCTGGAGTTCGCGCGGCGTGCTCCAGACGTTGCGCGAGGCAGGCCACGAGACGATCGCGGTGTTTGTCGATCGCTCCGGCCGTTGGCACCTGGCGCCGCTGGGCGATTCCGGCGTTGTCGTCGGCGAGGGCGTCGATTTCCTCAACGCTATCGGGAGTCTGCGCGGCCATGTCGATCTCTGCTTCCTCGGTTTTCACGGCAACTACGGCGAGGACGGCAAAGTTCAGGCCGTGCTGGAGCTCGCGGGGCTGCGCTACACCGGTTCTGGCGTCATGGCGAGCGCGTTGGCCATGGACAAGACCGTTGCGCGGCGGGTGTACGCGGGCGTGGGCCTGCCGATCGCCGGTGCGATGGAGTTGAGTACCGCGGGCCTTGGCACGCCGGGCGCGGCGCAGGTTGCCGCCAGAAAGCTGATCGCCGGGTTGGGGCTGCCTGTCGTCGTCAAAGTGCCGACGGGCGGGTCCAGCGTCGGTGTGGAGATTCCCCGCGACGAGGAAGCGCTCGTGGCGAGCCTGCTGCGCCTCGGTGCCGACGCGCCGACGCTGCTGTGCGAGCAGTTTGTCAGCGGCGTGGAGATCACGGCGGCGGTACTGGAGCGCGACGACGGTTCGCTGGAGAGCCTGCCGATCGTCGAGATCGTGCCCAAAAGCGCTTTTTTTGACTACGAATCCAAGTACCAGACCGGCGGCAGCGAGGAGATCGTGCCGGCGCGCATCTCGGCTGAGGCGACTGCCCAGGCCCAACGCAACGGGGTGATGGCGCACCGCGCGCTGGGGTGTGCGGGCTACTCGCGTACCGACCAGATTCTGCGGCCGGACGGTTCGTTGGTGCTGTTGGAAACCAACACGTTGCCGGGCCTCACGCCGGCGTCCCTTCTGCCCAAAGCGGCGGGCGCTGTGGACCTGAGCTATTCGGCGCTGTTGGACCGCGTGATCGCGGCGGGCCTTCGCACAGAACGCTGAACGCGATAGGCGAGGCCTGTCTGGCGATTTCTGTTGACAAATTGCGCAGTTTTGGACCATCCTCGGCGCCGAACCCGAGGTCGCCCAGCATGCACCAGTCGATTGTGATTGATTCCGTCACGCCGTCCCTTCTTCAGGAGGGTGAGCCCATTCGCGTCTCGTTCTCCGTCGACCTGCCGGCCACGAGCGAAGCGCGCGTGGTGACCGTGACCCTGTTGACCGACGACGCGCGCCTGCAATTGGTTGAGCACGGTGGCGAGGATTCCCCGCCGGAGAAGCTGCTGCCGGCCCAGGCGGGCGTCAAGATCTCCAAGACGATGACCGTGACCATCAGCCGCCGCAAAGGCCTGGTGGAGGACGCGTCGACCAAGCTGATGCCGAGCCCGCTGCGCATCCTGGCGCGCCTGAAGACCGACCGGAACGAGGCGCTCGGCTTCGCGTCGTCGCTGGAAGTGCTTGTGGCGGGGCTGCCGCGCAAGAACGAGACGAAGATCTTTTCCTAACGGCTACTTGCAGCGCACAGCCTGAAGCTGCGGCTTCCCCGCGCGATCAAACCACGCCATCCCAACTTGCTCCGCGCCCTTGGCCGCCAGCGCGCCCACGACCGCGCACGCGTCCGTCGCCGGCATCGTCGCGATGCTGAGGCCATGGGCCAGAATGCGGTCAATCTTGCCGTCGTGCACCGCGATTGCCGCGCGCTCCACCAACGCGCTCGTCGACATCGGCAGCACAGCGCAGCCCTCCGGCGTCGCCGCCAATGGCGCACCTGCCAGCACTTTGGCCGCCAGCGCGCCATTCTTGACCAGCGACTTGCCCGCGGCGTCCCGCAGCGGCGCCACCAACTCCACTGGCTTGGCCTTCTCCTGCCGCGCCAGCATCAGCTCCATGCCCTTGCCTTGGGTCGGCCGCAGCGCGAGCGCGTCCAGCGCCGTCCCCGCAAGCTGGAGGTCGCCCAGCACATCGCCCGCGTCCTGATCGATGACCGTCAGCTGCAGGCTCCCGTTGACGAACTGCTTGTCCGGCGCCTGCGCCTCGACAACGAGCAGGAGATCGCCCGCGCGCGCCACGCCCACCAGCTTGCCTTGCGCCTCGAACGAGACTTCCGCGCGGTTCGCCCGCGGATCGATCGCTGCGATGCCCGTCGGATAGACGAGCAGCGGCGGATCGCCCGGCAGCACGCTCCCCGGCACGAACTGCTCGGCGGGAATCGCGCCCGGCGGCAGCGACACGGCGCCCACGCGCGCCCCGGTCTCGCCATTGCGCACATCGACGGTGCGACGCGCCACCGTGGCGCCATTCAGCGTCACCTGGCACACGCGCGGCACGAGGATCAGGTCGCCCTGACGCACTGGCGCGCCGTGGACGCAGCCCGGCAGCGCGGCCATCGGTGAGGAACCAGCCAGCGGCGCGCATTCCAGCGCGTGCGCCGACGGCGCGATGAGGAGCAACAGCGACAGGGCAAACAGACGCATCAGGTCTTCCTACGGCTCGTTGGCCTTCTTCATCATCGTGCCGGCGGCAAAGATCACCAAGCCGCGGTGCAGGACGGCGCTGAAAAATGCGTTCAGCTTGTTGATGATTCCCGGCACAATCGCCCGTTTTCGCTTGAACATCGCGCGAACGGCAATATCCGCCACTTGCTTGGCGCTCAGGATCGACAGCGCCATCGCGCCGGGCGTCTTCGCCTCGGCATGCTCGTTGAATTCTGTTGTCGTAATGCCCGGATACAGCGACGTGACGGACACGCCAGTTCCCAGCAGCTCAAAACGCAGCGCTTCCGAGAATGCCAGCACGTACGACTTGGTCGCGGCGTACGCGGAAACGTAGGGCGTGGGCAGGAACGCCGCCGCGGAGGCGACCTGCAGGATGTACCCGTGGCCCAGCGCCACCATCTCGCGGCCAAAGAGCTGCGTGAGGTGCGTGAGCGCGGTCATGTTGAGCGCGAACATCTTCTCGATGCGCGCCATGTCCATCTCCAGGAATTTCCCGGCCATGCCCACGCCCGCGTTGTTGACCAGAATCGCCACCGGCAGGTTCTGCGCCCGCACCTTGTCATAGAGCGACTGCGCCGCGCCCGGCTGCGCGAGGTCGTGATCCAGGATGACGACGTCGACCTTGTGCGCCGCGATCAGCGCCGCTTTCAGCTCTTCCAGCCGCTCCTTGCGCCGCGCGACGAGGATGATCGGATAGCCGCGCGCTGCGAGATTGCGGGCGATCTCCACGCCGATGCCGCTGCTGGCACCGGTGACGAGGGCATAAGCTTGCTGCATGGGGCCTTTGTGGCGGCTAGGCCGCGGCTCGTGGCGGATCGTGTGCTGCGGCGGACGCGGATTCAGCACCCGTCATCGTGCGATTCGTCGCGGGCCGCAACGGCTTGATGGGCAGCGAGATACCGTGATGGTGCATGTAGTTGGATGAAAGGTCCCAGTTCTCATAGTATGTGCCAAACCAGCGATCCCACATCGAAAACGCCGCAGCGTGGTTGATGAGGTTGCCGCGCTTGCAGTGGTGGAACTTGTGCGCGTGGTTGTCCATGAAGATGTATTTGAGCCAGCCGATGTTGTACGTCACGCTCGTGTGATCAGTCGCCTGGAGCGCGAGGATCAGCGCGTACGCCGCCAGCGTCGGACCCAGATCCATGCCCAGCAGCCAGGAAATGACGATGAGCGACGGCTGGAACTGGCTGATCGCGGTATCGACGAGCGAGGACTGATTGCCGCGCATGAAGTCCAGTTGCGTCACGACGTGGTGCGCGCCGTGCTTGAGGCGGTAGTAGCGCAGAATCGGCGCGCTGCCGACGCTGTGGCTCATCAGCCGGTGGATGGTGTAGTACGCCGCATCGGTGCCGAGCGTCGCGATCGCGATCAGCCACCAGTTGTTGTACAGCTTGCCCCAGAGCGGCACGTGCGAAAGCGCCCACCAACCAAGCGTCACGAAGCCGCCGCCAACGCCGACGCCTTTGACGAAGACCATGAAGAGCCCGTCCCACAGCTCCTTCTTGGTTGGCTTGGGAAGTTGAATGGATGCATCGCGTTTCTCCGCCCAAAGGGTGAAAGCAACAAAGACAAGCGACACGGCCATGAAGACCCAGAAGGCGCTCCACGGCGTCACGCCGACAATCGCGAGCGCGACGACGTACGCGATGGGCGAGCCAAGGTGGCCGAAGATGCCGTAGAGCAGGCCGGTCTTCTGCTCTTTGGGCACGTCTGGCATCTTGGTGACGACAAAAGTCTGGGCCATGTTCATCCTGAAGGTGATGCAACGCACGGGATTAACCGCCTTCTGATGGTGCATGACGCCCCACGGGCGCGTCAAATGGAGTTCGTGTGAATTCCGCGCGATCTTGCCTGTCTGCAAGTCGTCACGTCCGGACTTTGCACGCCCCGCAGACCGTGCCAAGCTTGCCGCGCGATGCGACTTGACCGTTTCAAACCTGCTCCGCTTGAACTGGACCCGCTTGGCGCCCGCACCTGGATCGTCGCGCTGGCTGTTGCCGCGCTGGCGACGAGCTGTCTGGCCTGGGGTCTCTATCTGTGGGTGCGCTGAGATGACGCGAACGTCCCAGCGGGAAATGCGCGTCAACGCGGAGTTGCATTCGCGCGCGGGCCTGATCGCCAGCGAGTATAGCCTGATCGGCTTGGGTGCCGCGACGCTCCTGGTGACGTTGCTGCTGCTCCTGCTGCCGGATTTTGCCGATTTGCAGCTCCTGCGTCCCGGTCTGGCAGCGAGCGCGGGGCTGCTGGGCTGCGGCGCGGCCATTAGCGTGGTGGGGCGGTGGCTGGATCTGGGCGGTTCACGTCGGCACGTTCAGCTCTCCCGGCTGTGGTGGCCGTTGATGACGTGCGCGCTCCTCGGTGCGTCAGGCAGCCTACTGGGCCTGCATCGCGCCGGACAGATTCGGGAGACCGCGGAGCACGTGCTGTGGCCGACGCCGCTGTTGGGGCTGTTCATCGCGCTCGGCGCGCTGGCGATCGCGACGCTTGCCGTGCTGGGGCTGCGCGCGCTCCTGGCCGTCGATGCCGGGGCGCCGCTACCGATCGTGCAGCTCTGGCAAGCGACGACGCATTGCCTGCTGGGCGGCGTCGGTCTGGTGGCGCTCATCGGTTTTTCCGCGGACACGCTGCCGCGGCCGCTGCAGGTCTATTTGGCGACCGCGATTTCAGTGATGTGCGGCCACGCTGCGCTTTCCGCCACGGTGTTGCTGCACAGCTCGCGGCGGACCCTGCGCGGCGTGCGCGCGGCGGGCTTGCGGGTGCACTTGCTGGAGCGCGGGCACGCGCTGGCGTCGGCGACGCTGCTGTTGGGCATTGTCGTGCCCGGCTTGATGGTCCTCGCGCATCTGCTCCTGAGCCGCGACCTGCCTTTGATGCCCGCGTGCTTCATCGTCGCGCTTTCCAACCACGCAATGCGCTACGCTTTTGTCCTCTTGCCGCTGAACGCGCCGCTTCCGGGCATTGTGTCGCACGCCGCGTAGCTTGCGCCCCTTGACAGCCGGCTCGCGCGTCCTATTTTGAGGCCGCTGCTGGCGACAGGTGGCGAGTTCACTCTTCACTGTTCTTGCGCATCTCGCCGTCAACCCACATCGTCTCAAGTAGATTGGAGCCCAAGGAATCATGAGCATTACACCGCTGTTCGATCGGATTGTCGTCAAGCGCGCTGAAGGTGAAGAGAAGTCGTCAGGCGGCATCTTTCTCCCCGACGCCGCCCAGGAAAAACGCCAGGAAGG
>CAINLT010000463.1 GCA_903850505.1 uncultured Myxococcales bacterium
CGCCGATGAACGGCGCGCGACGACGCAGCGGTTGAAGCAGGAAGTCGACAAGTCAGAGCGCGATTTGCGGGCCGGCCTGTCGCAAACGCGTGCGGAAATCGCCGTGGATCGGCACACGTTGGACGTCGCGCTGAGCCAGGCGCGCAAGGCCAAACGGACCGCGGAGATCGTCGGCAAGGCGCAAGTGGCCGGCGGTGCGACGTCCCTGGAAGTCGCGGAAGCCGATACGAACCTGCGGATTGCGGAAGCGACCGTCGAGCGTGAGCGAATCAACCTGAACCTCGCGATCTTGCGGCTGCGTCATCTGACCGGCAACGTCCGTCCTGAATAGACCTCTCCATTTTCTGCTGCCCATCTGCGCCCACCGCGCCAAGGAAGAGCCATGCGCTTGTTGTACCTGCTGCCCCTCGTCAGTCTTGTTGCTTGCAAAGGTGCGCCGCCCGCGGCCCAACCCGTTGCGGCGCCGCAGAAAGCGGCTGTGACGCAGTCCGTTCACGCGGCGGCCGTCAAGGAAGAGAAGCTGCCCGCCGTCATCGAACTCTCCGGCACGCTGGAGGCCGACGAGCGCAGTGAAGTGGCGTCCTCGATCGCTGGCCTGGTGACGGAAGTCGCCGTGGACGTGGGCAGCAAGGTCAAGAAGGGCGACCTGCTGGTGCGCATCGATCGGCGCGACGCGGCGATGCGGCTCGCGCAGGCGACGGCGGCGACCGCACAGGCTGGCGCGCGACTGGGCTTGGCCCCGGGCGGCGCGTTCAACGCCAACAAGGTGCCGGAAGTGCAGGCGGCGCGGGAAGCGCTCGACCTCGCTGAGACCGATGCCAAGCGTGCGAAAGCATTGGTGGAAGGCGGGAGCGCGCCACAGTCGCAGCTGGACACGGCCAAGTCGCGGCAGGAGCAGGCCAGGGCGCAATATGAGGCGACGCTGAACGGCGCGCGCACGTCCTGGGCGGCGCTGCAGGCGGCGAAGGCCGCGCAGGACATCACGGAGAAGGCCTCGGCCGATACCGACGTCATCGCGCCGTTTGACGGCGTCATCGACGCCAAGCGCGTGGCGCCGGGCGAATACGCGACGGTCGGCAAGGTCATGGTCGTGCTCGTGCGCACCGATCCGCTGCGCCTCCGCGTGGACGTGCCCGAGACGAACGCCGGCTCGGTGCAGATCGACGGCGACGTGCTGCTGACCGTCAGCGCGTATCCCGACAAGGTGTTCAACGGCAAGATCAAACGCATCGGCGCGGCGCTCAAGGCGCAGTCCCGCGCGCTGGCCATCGAGGCTGAAGTGACCAACACCGACGGCGCGCTGAAGCCCGGCTTCTTTGCCCACGTTGCCTTGGTGCTCCCCGGCAAGGACGCCCCCGCGCTCCTCGTCCCGCCCAGCGCGATTGGCACGTCCGGCAGCGCCGCGCGCGTGTTCGTCATCCAGGGCGGCGTCGCCATCGAGCGCATCGTCGCGGTCGGCCGCAACTGGCAGGGCCTCGTGGAAGTGCGCGGCGCGCTCAAGCCCGGCGAAACCGTCGCCACTGATTCCCTGGACGCGCTGACCGATGGCGCCAACGTCTCGGTCAAGTAGGAGCACTTCATGCAGTGGCTAGCCGCAATTTGCGTCCGTCGTCCCGTATTCGCGTCCGTCATCATGCTCGTGCTGACGGTTCTCGGCCTTTTCAGCTACGGCGCGCTCGGCGTTGACCGCTTTCCCAAGATCGACATTCCCACGGTGCTCATCCTGACGACGCTGCCGGGTTCGGCGCCGGAGGAAGTGGAGACCGAGATCAGTGACAAGATCGAAGCCGCGGTGAACACCATCAGCGGCATCGACGAACTGCGTTCGACGTCGACCGAAGGCGTGAGCCAGGTCATCGTCACCTTTGCGCTGGAAAAGCCGCTGGATACGGCGACGCAGGAAGTGCGCGACAAAGTGAGCGCCGTGCTCGCCAACCTGCCGCCGGGCATCGATCCGCCAATCATCTCCAAGATTGATCCGGATGCCGCGCCGGTCCTGACGCTGGCGCTTTCGGCCAACGCTTCGCCGCGTGACCTGACGGAATTCGCCGACAAGACCCTGCGCCGCGAGCTGGAATCGCTCTCAGGCGTCGGTGAAGTGACGCTGATTGGCGGCCGTCCGCGGCAGGTCAACGTCTGGATCGATCCGGAGAAGCTCATCAAATACGCGATGTCTGCGGCGGAAGTGGAGCGCACGCTGCGCACGCAGAACCTGGAATTGCCCTCGGGACGTGTGGAGTCGGGCGCGCGGCAGCTGACGCTCCGGACGCGCGGTCGCGTGGAGAACGTGAAGCAGTTTGAAGACCTGTTCGTGGGCACCCGTGACGGCTCGCAAGTGCGCGTGCGCGATGTGGCGCGCGTGGAAGACGGTACCGCGGAGCCGGAATCCGTGGGCTATCGCGGCGCCAAGCCGACGATCCTGCTGAACATCCGCAAGCAGTCGGGCACCAACACGGTCGCGATTGTGCACAACGTGAAGGAGCGCCTGGAGGATCTGAAGAAGCGTCTCCCGGCGGGCTATTCGATCGAAGTGGCGCGCGATCAGTCGGAGTTCATCGAGAACGCCATCGACGCCGTCAAAGAGCACCTCATCCTCGGCGCGCTCTGCGCCGCGCTCATCGTGCTTGTCTTCCTCGGCAACTTCCGCTCGACCATCATCGCGGCCATCGCCATCCCGGTGTCGATCATCTCGACGTTTGCCATCATGCAGTTTGCCGGCTTCAGCCTGAACACGATTACGCTGCTGGCGCTCACGCTCGCGGTCGGCATCGTGATCGACGACGCCATCGTCGTGCTTGAAATCATCTGGCGCAAAATCGACGAAGAGGGGATGGATCCGTACGAAGCGGCCATCGCCGGTACCGAGGAAATCGGCCTCGCGGTGCTCGCGACCACGCTCTCGCTTGTCGCCGTTTTCATGCCCGTCGCGTTCATGGGCGGCATCGTCGGTCGGTTCATGAACTCCTTTGGCCTGACGATGTCGTTCTCCATCATGGTGTCGCTGCTCGTGTCGTTCGTTCTGACGCCGATGCTCTGCGCGCGCTGGCTGAAGAAGTCGTTCGTCGCGGAAGTCGCGAGCCATGTGCAGACGGGTCACGGCGCGCATGCGCACGGTGGCCATGGCGGTACCGGTGGCTCGGGCATCGTGTACCGGACGATTGAAGCCGGCTACCTGAAGATCCTCGCGTGGTGCCTGCATCACCGCTGGGTCGTCGTCGTGGCGTCGTTGGGGGCCATCCTCAGCATCGGCGCGCTCGGCAAGGCGGCCAACAAGAACTTCCTGCCGGACGAAGACGAATCGCAGTTCCAGGTCACGGTGCGCGCGGCGGAAGGCACGAGCCTGGACGAAATGCGGCTCCTGACCACGCGGATCGCCGGCGACATCCAGAAGATTCCGGGCGTGATGTACGGCGTGACGACGATCGGCGACGACGCGCAGAAGACGCCCAATCTGGGCGGCATCTACGTCAAGCTGCGGCCGGTGTCCGAGCGCAAAGAGTCGCAGCAGGAGCTGATTGCCAAGGCGCGCGCGCTGATTCTGCCCAAGTACGGTGCAGGCAATCGCATCTCCGTAAGCATGGTGCAGGCGTTCTCCGCGGGCGGCGCGAACTTTCCGGTCATGTATCAGGTCACCGGACCGGACATGACCAAGATCGCTGAGTACACAGGCAAGCTGTTGGCCAAGCTCAAAGAAATGCCCGGCGTTGTTGACCCGGACACGTCGCTCATCGTCGGCAAGCCGGAATTGCGCGCACACATTGACCGCGCGAAAGCCGCGGAGCTGGGTGTGAACGTCGGCGATGTTTCCGCCGCGCTGCGGTTGCTCGTCGGCGGCTATGAAGTGACCAACTACAATGAAAATGGCGAGCAGTATGAAGTCCATGCGCGTGCGGAACCGGGCAATCGCGCCGATCCCGCGGGCCTGCGCCGCCTTTCCGTACCGTCGGCCAAGCTCGGTGCGGTCACGTTGGACAACGTCGTGACCTTCACGGAAGGCGCGGGTCCGTCCAAGATTGACCGGTACAACCGCCGCCGTCAGGCCATGGTGATGTGCAACATCGTCAAGGGCGCGTCAGAAGCCAAAGTCATCGAGAACCTGCAAGCCGCGACGGCTGAACTGCACATGCCGCCCGAGTATTCGGCCAGCCCGGTCGGTCGCTCCAAGGAATTGGGCAAGGCGGCCAAGAACTTTGGCCTGGCGTTCATGATGTCCTTTATCTTCATGTACCTCGTGCTCGCCGCGCAGTTCGAGTCCTGGCTCCACCCGATCACCATCTTGCTGTCCCTGCCGCTGACGGTGCCGTTCGCGATTCTCAGCGTCATCATCTTCCAGCAGTCGCTCAACATCTTCTCGATGCTGGGTATTCTGGTGTTGTTTGGCGTGGTGAAGAAGAACTCCATCTTGCAGATTGACCATACCATCAAGTTACGCGCGGCCGGCCAGACCCGGTGGGATGCAATGATCCACGCCAACCGCGACCGGTTGCGGCCGATCCTGATGACGACCGCGGCTTTTGTGGCTGGCATGATTCCGCTGGTGTTCTCCTCGGGCGCGGGCGCGGGCACCAACCGCGCGACGGGCTTCGTCATCATCGGCGGTCAGTCCCTCTCACTGCTGCTCACGCTGCTGGCGACGCCGGTCGCGTACTCGCTGTTTGACGATTTGTCCGTCAAGTCCAGCGCGCTTTACGCCCGGCTGTTTGGCGGCAAGAAGGTCGCGCCGGTGAAGCTGGGCACGGAACCGTTGCCGCCGGGTTAGCCGCTGCGGCAAAGCGCGTCGATGGTGCCCGAGGCAAGTCGCAGCACCTGCGCGCCCTCACCGACGAGCCGCGGAGCTACTTCAGCGCCGGTACAACCCACGCCGTCGTCAGCCAATCCAGCGCGACTTTCTCATCCCGCAGCAGCCGATCCAGCGCGCGCACGTCCGCATCCGGCTGCAGCGCGTCGCTCGCGTAGGCGCGGGCGTAGAGCAGCCAGTTGGAGAGCTCGTAGCGGTGCAGCAGCGCGCCAAAGCGGTGGGCGTCCAGCTTGGCCAGGATCGCCAGCGCGGCATCCACGCCGGAGCACGCCAGCAGCGAAGTCGCGGCGTCAAACAGGAGCTCGCGCAGGTCCTCAAACGCCTGCTCGGGATCGGCGGCGATCGTCTCCAGGAGCGCGGCAAAGTCGTCCTCGGAGAGGCCAGCGGCATCGGCAGACTCCGCCATCGCCGGCACTTGCGTCGCCAGGAAGGACGACTCCGGCGCGTGGTGCAGCAGGCGACCGACTAGATAAACATCAAACGCGCTGGCGATCGCTTCGCCAAAAAACAGCGCGTCGGCGGAAGGCTTCGTGCCACCCGGCGTCAGCGCCTGCGCCGCGAGCCGATGCCACGCGATATGGGTCAGCACGTCCGCCGGCACGTCGCGGTCCACGAGCACGTCGCCGTCCGCCTCGCCCCAGAACGTCAGCCCAAGGAAGACCGCGTGGTCCCAGCGCGCCATCGCCGGCGGCAGGACACGAAAACGGTAGGATTGCAGCCGCAGGATCTTCTTCAGATCGGCGTAGAGGCCGACGTGGCGAAAGCTCGGTTCGTCGTCGATCGTGACGTCGTCGAGGCTGTAGGTGGTGAGTCCGTGGGCGTTGGGGCTGAGTTTGCTCATGGCCAACAGGGTAGCACGTTTTCTACCACAGCAGGTCCGCCAGCCCCGACGCGCGACTCACCCGCCGCGCCAGCGCCGCCGCCATCCGCTCCGGCGCGCCCAGCCAATCCAGCCGATCGCTCGTCCGCGTGATGCCCGTGTAGACAAGTTCGCGCGTCTGGATGGGCGAATCGCGGTCCGCCAGCACCAACGCCACGCGGTTGAACTGCGAGCCCTGGCTCTTGTGCACCGTCATCGCCAGCGCGCCCATCACCTGCGGCAGCCGGACCAGCGGAACGGCCTTGGTGCGCAGCACGCCCGCCACCGTCTTGGCAAAGATCGCCTGCAGCCCGTCGGCCGTCGGCAGCACCAGCCCGATGTCGCCGTTCATGAGCGCCACGTCATACGCGTTCTCCGTGACGAGCACCGGCTGCCCCAGCCAGAAACCCTGCTTGGTCGGCAGATTCTCGCCAAGCGACGCGCGCACGCGTTCCGCCAGCGCCCGCTCCAGCCCCGCCACGCCCAGCGGACCATTCCGATGCACCGCGAGCACGCGATACCCGTCAAACGCCCGCAGCAGCGCGGCATGGAACCGCGGATCCTGCAGCGCTGCACCGCGCGGTCCATGTTCGGCCAGCGCCAGCCGCAGCGGCGCGACGTAGCCGTCCAGATACGGTGCCGCCAACTGCTGCAACTGCGCGGCGCTCGGTCGGCCATTTTGCGGCGCGCCGAGCTGCTGCACCCGCGTCGGGAGCGTCTCGTTGGCGGGCAGCGGCCCGGTGCCGTTCAGCAGCGCCAGCGCTTCCAGCTCCCCCGGCTTGTCCCCGCGCTGGAGCAGCATCGCCAGTTGCCCAATGGTCGGCGCGTGGGCAAAGCGCCGCGACACCGTGAACCGCACCACGGATTGCCGCAGCGGCGGCCCCGCCGCGTCATCGTCCTGCAGCGCGCCGTGGACGAGATCCGCCAGCACCGTGCCCGCCTCCACGCTTGCGAGCTGATCGCGGTCGCCCAGCAGGATCAGCCGCGCGTGCGGTGGCACGGCGTCCAGCAGCCGGCGCATCAGCGTCAAGTCGACCATCGACGCTTCATCCACGACGATGACGTCCGCCTCCAGCGGATTGCCGGCATGGAACCGCGCGCCGCCGTCCGGGCGCATGCCCAGCAGCTTGTGCAGCGTCCGCGGCGCCAGTTGCCCCAACCGGGTCCGGGTCTGCGCGCTCACGCCCGGCAGTTCGTCCAGCTTCTCCTGGATCGCCTCCGCCATCCGCACAGCGGCCTTGCCCGTCGGCGCCGACAACTGAATGTTCAGCGGCCGCAGCGGGTCATCGTGCTCCAGCAGCAGCGCCAGCAGCCGTTTGATGCTGAACGTCTTGCCGGTGCCCGGCCCGCCCGTCACCACCGTCAGCCGCCGGGCCAGCGCCACGCGCACCGCTTGCGCCGCCTCGCCGGTCAATTCCAGCTTCGCCAGCCCCGCGTCCACGAGCGCCGCGGGCAGCGGATTCGCCACCGGCACCGCCAGCGCCAGCAGCCGCGCCGCCAGCAGCTCCTGTTCGCGCCACATCCGCCGCGTCATCAGCAGCACCTGGCCCGACGCGAGCCGCTGCTGCACAAACGGCGTCTGGCCCACCGGCGGCCCCACGAGCGCGCTCGCGAGCGCCTTCACTTGCCACGCCTCGCCATCGACCGGCCATGCCACCGGCGGCTCCGGCGGTTGCGGATCCTGGGCGCGCTGCACCAGCCGCTCGTCGTCGATCGTTTGCGGCACGGTCAGCAGATCCACGCCCACGTGACCCGCCCGCGGCCCGCGCACGGCAAACGCGAGCGCCAGCAGCACGTCGGGATCGGTCTCGGCAAAGCGCGCCGCCACTGTGTCGACCAGCAGTACGTCGGTCGGCTGCAATACGGCGGGCACAAAGGTCGCCACGCGCTCCGCGAACGCGGCATTCAGCAGCGGCAGGCTCATGGGACCTCCTGCGCGGCCAACGCGGCGTCCAGCGCGAGCACGACTGCCTTGGGCCACAGATCGGTGTAGACGCCAAAAGCCTGGCCGTCGTCCTGCAACGCGTCAGGGCCTTCCATGCCGCGCAGGTAGAGGTACAGATGGCCGCCGATGTGACGGTCGTAGTCGTACCCCGCCAGCCGTTCCTGCAGAAAACGGTGCAGCGCCAGCGTGTAGAACAGCGCCTGCAGGTGGTAGCCGTGGCGCGCCATGTCCCACGCCAGCCAATCGCGGGCATAGTGGCCGCGCAGGCAGAGCTGGCGGTTGCGCTGGGAGACGATCTTGTTGGTCTTGTAGTCGGCGATGAAATAACGGCCATCGACGCGCAGCACGAGGTCGATGGACCCGGTCAGCACGCCCGCCATCGCCGGAAATTGCGTCTCGTCGTGCACCATCCGCAGCCATGGCAAGCCGTCCCACCACTGGTCGTCGAGCCGATGCGCCAGCGCGGCCTGGATCGCCGTCGGCGCGACGCAAGGCAGGTGCGCCTCCCAATGCGCGCCGCCTGCCAGGGACAGGTCAAAATGCAGCTCGTCCAGCCGGTTGGCCGGCGTCAGGTCGCGCAGTGCGAAGCCGCGAGGCAGCTTGGTCGCGCCGCCGTGCAGCGGCGTGTCGAGGAACGCCGGGAGCGCCGCGAGCAGCGGTGCATGCGCCGGGCTGTAGACGACGCCCGCCCGCGCCGCCAGCGCCGGCGCAAGTCCCGCGAGCGCCGTTTCGTCCTTGCCGCCGCCGGTCTGGAAGTCCAGATGCTCCATCAGCGCGTGCACCCACTGGCCCACGTCGGTCCCGCCCGGCAGCGTCGCGAGCGCCACCGCCTGCGTGCGCGTGGGTTGTGCCGGCTCGGGCGTCTGGGCAAAATCGCCGTCTTCCAGCGGCGGCTGCCCCGGCAACGGCGGCTCGGCATCCGCCATCAGCAGGCTCGCCGGCGTGTCGCCGCCTTGTCCCGGCTCCCAAGCTCCCGTCGGCGCGGCGCCTTCCAAGGTGCGACCCGCGGCCAGCGCGGAGTAGCTCGTCACCAGCCACGGCGTCGTCAGCGGTCGATCCATCGGCCATTTTCGGGCTCCCAGCGGTGCGGCGATTTCAGCGGCAACCTGCACGCGCGCCGCCACCTCCGTCAGCGGCGGCTCCACCCGCCACGCGACGTTGCCTTCTGACGCGTCCGCCATTTCCGTCAGCCGCTCGTGCCAGCGGCTCACGGCCGTCGTGTACTCATCCGGCGGACTGTTCTTGCCGGGATTCTTCAGCTTGGGCAGCGGCGCTTCGCTCGCGCCGGGCTGCGGTCGCAACGCCAGGGTTGAAAACGCGCTGCTCTGCGGGTCGCCGCCCGTCTGCCCCGCCGGCGACAGCCAAGCGACCGTCAGATGCCGCGCTCGCGTCAGCGCCACGTACAGCAGCCGTCGCTGCTCCTGCAGCGTTTCCAGCTCAAGCACTGCCTCGGCCTTGGTGCGCGCTACGCTGCCCGGCGGCGCCATTTCCAGGCAAACGATGCCGTGCGCAGCGTGAAATTTCACCGGCTCATTGCCGCGCGCCGAGCCGCCATTCTCCGCCCAGGCAAAGGGCAGCAGGACGACCGGGTACTCCAGACCCTTGCTCGCGTGCACCGTGACGATTTGCACCGCCGCTGCGTCGCTTTCCAGCCGCAGGGATTGCTCGTCGCTCGGCTGTCCCAAGGCCTCCTGCACCTGCGCCCGCAGCCACGCCGCCAGCCCGCCGGGACTCAGACGCGTCCGCCGCTCTTCGGCATGGCATAGCTCTGCGAGATGGCGCACATCGGTCGCCAGCCGCTCGCCATCGCTGCCCGCCAGCAGCCGTTCGACCGCCTGCGTCTGGTCCAGCGCGCTCTCCCACACCCGCACAAAACCTTGCATCGGCCAGCGATTGGCCCAGTGGCTGATCTGCGTCAGCCACGCGGTCCAGTCGCGTTGGGTCGGCGCCGCTTCGACCTGGCGGTTCAGCGCATCGGCAGCCTGCAGCGCATCGTCCAGTTCACGCAGCGTCCAGCCAATCAGCGGCGTCGTAGCCAGCGTCCGCGCTTGACCGTCCCGCCCCGGCGCCGCCACCGCATCGAGCCACGCCAGCAGCCACGTCACCGCTGGGCTGGCAAACACGCTGCGCCGACCCGCCGCCACCGACGCGACGCCCACCCGCGCGAGCGCCCGCTGGATCTTGCGCGCCTGCCGACCCGTCCGCACCAGCACGGCCACGTCGCCCGCCCGCAGCGGCCGCGCGCCGGCATCGCCGTCGAGCTGCGCCGTCTCCAGCAGCAGGCAAGTCTCACGGGCGCACAGCTGCGCGGCCACGTCCTCGCCGACGTCGCGCGAGCCAATCCGCCCCGGTTGGCCACCCGGCTGGACCGCCGCATCAAACCAGCGCACCTCAAACGGCACGCGCGGCTCCGCATCGCCATCGGGCGCAACGCCCACGCGCATGCGCGCGCCGACCTTGGCGGCCGTCACCGCGATGTAGTCAAAGCCCGGCGCGTCCGCCGCGTCTCCAGTGCGCAGCGCAAACGCGTCTGATCCTTCGCGCCAAAAATGGTTCATCGCCGCGACGTAGCCGGGGTCCGATCGCCAGTTCTGCCGCATCGTCGCGCGCTGCGTTGTTGCGCCGCCCGATGCGACCGCCGCCATGTAGACGTGCACGTCCGCGCCGCGAAAGCCGTAGATCGCCTGCTTGGGATCGCCGATGAGCAGCAGCGGTTTCTGCGCCGCCTGGAACGCCGCCTGCAGCACAGTCCACTGCGCGCTGTCCGTATCCTGGAATTCGTCCACGAGCGCGGCGTCGTACCGTTTGCCGATAGCGATCGCGAGCGCGCCTTGCGGGCCTTCCGCCGTGATTCGCTCCGCCAGCCGCGACAGCATCGCGTCGTAGGTCAGGACCCCGCGCCGCTGCAGTTCCGTCTCCAGGTACGTTCGCGCTTCATGCGCCGCCGACGCGCGCGGCAGGGGCCACAGCCGCTCTTGCGCCTCGATCAGACGGGAATACGCGGCAAAGAGCGGCGCTGCGGCAAAAGACTCCACGGAATCTGCGCTCTTCCACGCCGCGTTCAGCGTCTCCGTCGTCCACGCAGTCGTCCACGCCGTCGCCCGCGAACCGACCCGCAGGTTGCGTGGCCCACCGCTCGCCAGCCAATCGCGCAGGCTGTTCCAGTAGTCCGTCAGGTGCCGCGCGCCCATCTTCCGGCCGTCGAGCCGCCCACCCTTGCCGCTGATCTCAGCGCGCAGCGCCGCAAATGCCGCCGTTCCGTCTGCGCTGTCCAGCCAGCGCTGGAACGCTGTCACCGCCGTCCGCCACGCCGCCAGCGACGCCAGCACTGTCACCGGCGCCGCTACGTCCGGCAGGACCAACGGCATCACTGCACCCGTCACCGCGCGGGCGAGCACGCTCAGGCTGCCGCGCGTCCAGCCCATGTCCGCGGCCAGCGCCACCTGCGTTTCATCCGTCGCGGCGTACAGCTTGGCCAGCTCGTCCGCCACCCACTCCGCCAGCAGCGGTTGCACATCCGCCATCAGCGTCAGCCCCGCCTCCTGGCCGGATTCAAAAGCCAACTGCGTCAGCATCCGCTGCGAGAAGCCGTGGATCGTCGAGATCGGCGCGAGGTCAAACGCGGAGTACGCCGCCGCCAGCCGCAGCCGCATCAGTGCCTTGTCGGCGCGGGTCTGCCAGAGCGCGAGCAGGGGATCGGGCGTAGGCGCAGCGTCATCCGCCAGGGCGTCGCGCGCCAACAGCAGGCGAGCACGCACGCGATCGCGTAGCTCCGCGGCGGCGTCATTGGTGAACGTGATGACGAGGATCCGCTCGATCGGCAGGTTCTTCTCCGCGACGAGGCGCGCCACGAGGTGTGCGATTTGCCACGTCTTGCCCGTGCCCGCGCTGGCTTCCAGCAGCAGCGTTTGCGTGTCGGGCAGGGCTTCCTGCCCGGTCCAGGTCGGCGGCGTGTGGCTCATGGCGCCTCCGATTCGGTGCGCACCCAGCCGGCCACTTCCGGCGCGTCAGCCGCAAAAGACACCTCCAACAGCGGCAACCACACGCGCTGCGCCAACGCCCGCAGGCTCAACGGCCCCTCGGTTTGCGTCAGGTCGAGCGGCGCATCCTCGCCAAACAGCCGCGCCACCGCGGCGTCATCCGCATCGCCGCTGGTCTTGTCACCGCCTGTCCAGTGGTCGGCCAGCACGCGCTGCAGCGCGCCCGCCGGCGCCTCCGCATCCTTGGCCAGCAGGTCCGCCAGCGCTGGCGACGAGTGGGCAAAGAGCGGCAACGGCTGGCAGCGCGCCGCTCGCCAAATCGCCACGAGGTCGGTCAACAGCGCCCGCGCGGCATCGGCTGTCGGCGGCAACAGCCAGACTTCAGCTTCCTTGTCCGTGTCTGCCGCACCGACCGCGCGCGCCGCGACAACCGGCTGACCCGCCGCGCGCGCCGCCAGCAACGTCAACCACGCTTGCAGTTGCAGTTTTCGACCCGGCGCCTTGCTCGCGGTCACCCATTGCAGCAGCCATCCGCCTGCGCGTGAGTAGACGTTTATCAACCCGCCGTACAACGCCGTGCCATCGTCCAGCCGCACCGCCACGTCGGGCTGCTCCACCCGCGGCCACGCCACCGCCGCCACGCGCTGCGCCGCCCGCTGCGCCGACGCCAGCTCACCCGCCAACAGCGCCCTACCTCCCGCCTGCAACGGCAGCGCGCCGCGCCCCGCCGCATGCGCCACAGCGCGTTCCAGCAGCGCCGTCGCGTCGCCTTCAGGCCGCAGCAGCGCGCTCAACAGCCGGTCCCGCTCGGCCCAGCCACTCAGGGAATCCAGCTCCAGCGGTTCGCGCGTCTCCAGCGCCGTGTCGTCTTCAGTCAGCGTCAGCTGCATCCGCGTCCGCAGCAGCAGCTTCTGGGGCGCAATCAGCCCCGCGGCCAGTTCACTCAGGCTGATCCGCATTTGCTGCACCGGCTCCGGCGCCAGGTTCGCATCGCCAAGCGCCAGCAGCCCCGACTCCACGGGCGCGCGCACGCCCAGGCGCAGCGCTTGCAAGGTCATCGCCGCCGTCAACAGGCCGTGGTCAAATGCGTGCGGCGCTTCGACGGCGAATTCCAGCGGACTCCACGGCTGCAGCGGGTGGCTGTGCACGAGCGCGTCACGGTGCCGGCCGGTCAACTTGCCCAGCGTTTCCAGCAGCTCCTCGACGGGTACGGCGGCTGGCAGGTGCTTGCCGGTGCGGACGTCCCGGCCCGACCAGAACAGCCAGAAGTGCGTGCGCGCAGAGAGCAGCGCTTCGAGCAGCAAGTGCCGGTCGATTTCCCGCCGGTCGCGCTCGCCCGTCCGCCGGCCGTCGGCAAACGGATCCCAGCCCGGCGGCTGCGCCCCGCGCGGGAACTTGCCGTCGTCCATTCCGAGCAGCGCCACCACGCGAAACGGCACCGAGCGCATCGGCTCCAGCGCGCACACCGTCACCGCGCTCGCAACCGCGCGGTCGCCCTTTTGCGGCATCTCAAAGCGGCCTTGCAGCCAGCGCAGCAGCGCGGTTCGCGCCAACGGGAGCCCCAGGCTCGGCGCGTTCTGCTCCAGACTGCGCAGGATGTCTACGACGCTCGCCCGCAGCCACGCCTGCGTCGGTGCGGTCGCCGCCAGCGAATCCAGCGCCTCCGTCAGGTCCCGCGCCCACGCGTCGGCTAGCCGCGGCGCCTGCAACGTCTCGCAAAACTGCTGGATCGTCCGCACAAACCCGATGAGCTTGCCGACGCGGGCCACGCGGTCGCGCCCTGCAATCGGCTCCGGCACCAGCGGCATCGGCGGGCCAGCGAGCACATCGAACGAATCCGTCTCGTCGGGCAGCAGCACGCCCAGGGCCAGCCGCTCCAGACCGAACCGAATCGTATTTTGGTCCAGCTCCGGCTGCGCCGCGTGGCGGTGGCGATCCGCGGCGTCAAAGGCCCAGCGCATCCCGGACGTCGCCATCATGTCGCGCATGTCGGCCAGATCCTCGGCCTGCAACTCCAGCTTGTCGCGCACCGGCTGCAGCGTCAGGAGCTCCAACAGCGCCGCCGCCGTCACGCGCTCACCCGCCAGTGCCAGCAGCTGGAGCAGAATTTCCGCCAGCGGATTCGTGCGGCGCAGGCCCAGATCGGCGATCGCGGTGGGAATCGCCGGAAGCCGCGCACCGTCGGGCGTCGCCACCGCCAGCCCGCGCCGGGCAAAGACCGCGGCGACCAGCGGCGCGTAAGTCTCGATGTCCGGCGTCATCACCAGCACGTGCCGCGGCTCCAGCGCCGGATCGGCGGCAAAATGTGCGAGCAGTTCATCGCGCAGCGCTTCCACCTGCCGGGTCGGGCCAAACGCTGCGTGCGCGGCAAACGAGCGATCGCCCGCCAGCATCGGCCACGCGCCGGACTGCGGCATTGGTCCTGCTTGGCCAATCCAGTCGTGTAGCTGCTCAAGAAGGCTCGCGGGCTGGGCATCGCCCGACGCCGCGCGCTCGTCCTCCATGTAGCCCAGCTCTTCCAACTGGATCTGCAAGTCCCGGCTTGGCCCGCCCAGCGCTGCCAGCACGGGATTTTGCGACGCCAGATCCACCTCGATCTGCCGCCGCTGGACGTCGCTCTTTGCTGCCCGCAGCGCCAGCCGCAGCTCCGCGCGCGTGCGCACGTCCGCCCACCAGACCTGCGACGGCGCGAGCACGTACAAGTGCACATCCATGCCGCGCGCGATGCACCCCAAGCGCTGCACGTCACCTGGTCCCATCGTCGACAGGCCAAAGACGTGCAGGCGGTGCGGCGACGGCGACGGCGTCAAGCGCTGCAGACCCAGCAGCTGTTCGGCGGGACTGGGCAGGTCCGGCGCGGCCATCGCGTGGAGCAGGCGCGCCAGCCAGCGGTGCGGCAGCGGCGCGTCGTCCGGCTGCTCTTGCCACAGCACGGCGTCCTGCGCGCGCTCGTGCATCAGCCGATCGAGCGTCTCCGCGACCTGCCGGGCAAACGTCAGCTCGCGCGGCGAGATCGCGTCAGCGGGCTCTTCGCCGAGATAGCGGCGCACGGCGGCGAAATCATCGTGCGGCAGGAACTCCCGGAGCAGCGGGACGAGCGCAAACGCGAGCGTGTCGACCTGCCAGTGCGCCTGCGTCGCGGAACGCAGGTTCCAGAAGTCCGCGCGCTGGGTCGCACCAAAAAGCTCCGCGGTCGCGCCGTCAAAAGCCTGTCGCGGGAACGGGAAATCGAGCCGCGCGGCGATACCGTGGTGCGTCGCCAACTGATGGCGGAGCCAGCGCTCCATGCCGCGGCTGCCGACGACGACGCCGACCGGCTCAAACGGGTCAACTGGCCAATGCGCGTGCAGCAACCGCGCCAGCTCAGCGACGAGCGATTCCACGGTGTTGGAACGATGCAGATGGAGGGGCATGGCGCGGACGGTAGCGGGTTCTCGCGATGGCGGCAACCGCGCTTCAGGCGTGCGCGACTACGGCAGGACGCCGCGCGCGAGCATCGCTTCCAACCAAGCTTGACGCACGGCATCTTCCGCCGACACCACGGCGGTCGCCGCGTCCCTTGCGCGCCGTTCCGCATCGACGACGTCCAGATTGGTCGACACGCCTGCGCCCCACGCCATCTGCGCGAGGCGCAGGCCTTCATCGGCCCAACTCAGGACTTGCTTGGTCGCCTGCAACGCTGACGCCGCCGCCCGCCACGCCGCCTGCGCTGCGCGCTCGTCTGCGGCGATTTGCCGCGCGAGGCCGGCTTTCTGCGCGTCCAACTGGGCCACGGCAGCTTCACGTTCGCGGCGCTGGCCGGCGCGGCCGCCCCATTCAAGCAGCGGCAGGTTCAGGACCAGCTGCGCCTGCAGGCCAGCGTTCGGCACCGTCGGGAGCGCGGGGACTTGCACAAATGGCGTCACGGTCGCGTACAGCGCCGGCAGCCAATCGGCATAGCTGTCCGCCACGACGCGCGTCGCGGCCCGCAGGCGCTCATTGACCGCGCGCACATCCGGGCGCGTCTGGGGCGTCTCCGCCAGCGGCGTTGGCGCTTCTGACAGCGGGCAATCGCCGACCGGCACGATGGGCTCGACTTGATTGGTCAGGAACGCCAGCTGCTCGCGCATCTTGGCCAGCACGATGCCATTGGCCTTGACCAGCGCGTCCGACTGCGCCGCCTCCTGCGCCGCGCGCACCGCGTCGAGTTGATTGCCCAGACCACCCTTGCGGCGCTGTTGGGCAAACGCCAGATGCGCCTCCGCCGTCGACTTCGCCCGCTCCAGGACCTCGACTTGCCGCTCCGCCGCCAGCAGCGACAGCCACAGCCGCGCCGTCGCAACGCCGACTTGCCACCGCGCGTCCTGCGTCGCCGATTCCGCAACGGTCGCGACATCCTCCGCGTGGTTCCACGCCACCCAGCGCTGCGGCACCAGCACCGGCACGGTCAGCACGAGTGCGCCATAGCCCTGCGTCGCCGGACTGACGACGTGACCGGCCGAGACGCGGTCGCCGTCGAGCTGCGTGAACTGGCCAAGCAGCGCCAGCGCGGGCAGGGCATTGGCCTTCACTTGTTCAAGTTGTGCCTGAGCGCGCAGGACGTCAGCCTGCGCCTGCAGCACGTTGGGGTGGCTGTCCTGAGCGCGCTGCACCGCGTCGTGCAGCGTCAACGGCACCACGGCGAGCGCCGGCAGCGCCACCAGCAGCAGCAGGCACGGCAGCAGGCGGGTCACTTCTTGCCGTCCTTTGCCGCTTGCGCGACGGGGCGGACCCGCACGCCATCGACCAACTCGTCGCCCCCCGTCAACGCCACGCGCTCGCCGGGCTGGAGCGTGCCCAAAATGCGGGCTTTGGCGCCGTCATGGTCGACAACGTGCACCGGGCGAAGCTGCACGCGGGCGTCCGGGCCAATGACCGCCACAAAGGTCTGCGGGCCACGCACCAGCAACGCCTCGGCCGGCACTTGCGTCCGCGAGGCCTGATGCACAGTCCACGCGACGTCCAGGAACGCGCCAGCCGAAAACCGGGCATCGCGGTTGTCCACGTCGATCTCCGCGAGCAGGGAGCGCGTCCGACCGTCGAGCTCGCCGGCGAGGCGGGAAATCTTGGCGGAAACCGCGGTCTCTGGATGATTCGGCGCGCTCACCGTGACGTCGTCGCCCAGATGGACGGACGCCGCGTCGTCTTGCGACAGGTAGATGCTGACCCGGAGCTTGTCGATGTCGGACACGCGCACGACCGGAAGCGCGCTGGTCTGCGCGGACGTGGCGGCCTGGAGCAGCGCCCCCGGGTCGGCGAATCGGGCGGTGACAACGCCGTCAAAAGGCGCGCGGACATTGCGGTAATCGCGTTGTGAGGCCAAGGTCGCCACTTGCGCATCGGCGACGAGTGCCGCGGACCTGGCCGTGTCCGCTTCCTGCGCCGAAACGACGCCCGGCGCCGCGAGTTTCTGCGCACGGTTGGAGAGCGACGTGCGGTTCTGCGCATCCGCCTTGGCGGCTTTCCACTGCTGGTCCAGCTCTGGCACATCGAGCACGGCGATGATGTCGCCGCCCTTGACGCGGGTTCCCCGATCCACGCGAATCTCGTGCAGATAGCCGCTCACCTTGGCGTAGACGGTCGTGGTCAGCCACGGCCGCGCCTCGCCGAGCAGGCGAACGACGCGCGTTTCCGGCGACGCGTCAGCAAGCGCGAAACCCACGGCCGGTCCTGCGCGATTCTCCACCGGCGTGGCGGCTTCCGTGCGCGCCTTGGCGTCATGCGCGAGCCGCTGCACGCCAAACCACGCGGCGAAGATCGCGGCCAAGCCCAGCGCAAAAAAGACTCCGCTCTGCCACAACGGCCGTTTCATGCCAGTGCCTCCGCTGCGGCGCCTTGCGATTCCTCGGCAAAGCGCGCGTCCAACTCATTGGCCCGCGGCGGCTGGCGCCGCAGCAAGGTGTAAATCACCGGCACGATGAACAGCGTCACAACGGTCGCCATCAGCAGGCCGCCAATCACCGCGCGGCCCAGCGGTGCGTTCTGTTCGCCGCCTTCACCGTGGCCAATGGCCATCGGCAGCATGCCGAGGATCATCGCGAGCGCGGTCATCAACACCGGCCGGAGCCGCGTCCTTCCCGCCTCGAGCGCGCCGGCCAGCGCGTCCACGCCGGTTTGCGCCCGATAGTCGTTGGCAAAACTGATGAGCAGGATTGCATTGGCCACAGCGATGCCGACCGCCATGATCGCGCCCATCAGCGATTCGACGTTCAGCGTCGTGGCCGTCAGCGCCAACATCCAGAGCACGCCCACGAGCGCGCCCGGGACGGCGGTCAGGATGATCAGCGGATCGAGCCACGTCTGGAACAGCACGACCATCAGCAGGTAGACGAGCAGGATCGCCAGCAGCAGCCCGGTGCCCATCGTCCTGAACGACGCGCGCATCACCTCCGGCTGACCGTGCAAGGTCACGCGCACGCCCGGCGGCAGCGGGCCAAGGCGCGCGATCGCGGCGTCCACCGCCTCAGCGACGTGGCCCAAATCGCGCCCCGCGAGGTTGGCGTCCAGATGGAGCACGCGCTGCACGGTTGAATGGCTGATCTGGTTGAGCGACGTGCGCGGCGTCACGCGGGCGATGCTGCCCAGCCGCACAGTCGGCGCTTCCGGCACGGCGGTCGGCGCGTGGGCATCCGGCGCCGCCAGCAGCTGGCTCGCGCTCGGCGGGGTCACCGGGATCTGGGCAAGCTCATCGACGGAATGGATGTCCCCCAGCGGCACGCGCACAACGACCGGATAGTTCACGTTGTTGACCGGATTGACGTAGAAATTCGGCGACACCAGCGCGCTGGACGACAGCGCGATCAGCACCGCGTTGGCCACATCCCGTTGCGCCAGCCCCAGCTCCGCGGCGCGCAGCCGGTCGACGTCGACCTGCAAGCCCGGATAGTCAAACGTCTCAGGAATCCGCACGTCCACAACGCCGGGGATCTTGCGCAGATCCCGCGCCAGCGTCTCCGCCAGCACCACGGCCTTGCCGAGATCGCGCGACTCGATCTCCACGTCGATCGGCGCCGCGACGCCAAAGTTGATGACCTGGCTGACGATGTCGGCTGGCTGGAACCAGAACGCCGCGCCCGGAAACCGCGCCGGCAGCCGCTCGCGCAGCGCGCGCATGTACGTCTCCGTGGGCGCGTGACCGCTGTTCAGCGCAATCAGCAACTCCGCGTCCATGCCGGAGGAATTCTCCGTCTGCACGAACGCGAGGTTGAAGAACAGCGGCATCCCGATCATCGCGTTCAGGGTCCGCAGCTCGCCGGGCGGGATCGTCTTGCGAATCTCGTCTTCAACCTGACTCGCCAGCTTGTCCGTCTCTTCCACCCGCGAGCCCGACGGCGCGCGCACGTGCAGCTTCATCAGGCCCGTGTCGACCTGCGGAAAAAAGTCCATCCCAATCGAGTCAGGCAGTTGCAGCGTCAGCGCGCCGATCGCCGTCGCGATGACGAGCGCGGCGATCCGGTGGTGCAGCACCAGCTCGAGCAGCCACATGTAGGCCCGCTGCAGGCCGCCGAACGCCCCTTCGCGCAGGCGACCGAGCAACGTGAGGTGCTCCTCGCCCAAGTGCTCGCCGGCCATGAGCATGCGCGCCAGAACGGGCACGAGCGTGCGCGACAGGAACCACGACGCGAGCATGGACAGGACCACCGCGAGCGCGAGCGGCACGAACAGGTAGCGCGACGGCCCGACAAGCAGCGTGACCGGGAAAAACACGATGCAGATGGCGAGCGTCGCGACGATCGCCGGCACCGCGACCTGATGCGCACCGTCCAGAATCGCGACCGTCAGCGTCTTGCCCAAGTACCTGTTCCGGTGAATGTTTTCCACTTCGACCGTGGCGTCGTCCACCAGCATGCCGATCGCCAGCGACAGGCCGCTCAGCGTCATGATGTTCAGCGTCTGGCCGAGCATCTTGAGCCCGACGATGCCGACCAGGATCGCCAGCGGAATCGACGTGCAGACGATCAGCACGCTGCGCCAACTGCCGAGGAAGGCGAGGATCATGAGCGAGACAAGCATGGCCGCCATCGCCGCTTCGCGTAGCACGTCGCCGATCGCGCGCCGGACAAAAGCCGACTGGTCGAAATCGATCTTCAGCTCCAGGCCTTCCGGCGCCGCGGCCTGAATCTGCGGCAGCATCGCGCGCGCTGCGTCGACCACCGCCAGCGTGGAGGCATCCGCCTTGCGCAGGATTGTCAGGTAGGTCGCGCGCCGGCCATCGACGTGCACGATGTTGGTCTGATCGGCAAATCCGTCATGCACCTTGGCGACGTCGCCGAGCAGGGTCGGTGCGCCACCGGCGATGCGCATCGGAATCTTTTCAAAATCAGCCAACTGCGGCGGGCTGGAGTTCATGAAGACGTTGTACTCGGTCGTGCCCATGCGCGCTGTGCCCGCCGGCACGATCAGGTTCGAGCTCTGGAGCGCGTTGACCACATCGACCGGCGACAGCCCGCGCGCCTGAAGCGCCGCAAGATCGAGATCCACGTCGACTTGCCGCTGCCGACCGCCAAACGGCGCGGGCGTCGAGAGTCCCGGCACGGTGAACAGTTTGAGGCGGATGAAATTGAGGCCGTAGTCGAAGATCTTGTCCTCGGACAGCGTCCGCGACGACGCGGTCAATTGCGCCACGGGCACATTGGAGGCATTGAACTGCACGATCACCGGCGGCTGCATGCCCGGCGGCATGATGCGCAGCGCCGTGTTCGACGACGCGCCAATCTGCGCGATCGCCGCGCCGATGTCCGTGCCGGGCTGAAAGTAGATTTTCAGGAGCGCGAGGCCGGGCATCGACTTGGACTCGATACGCTCGATGCCGCTGACCGCGGTGGAATAGCTGCGCTCCGAGATGAAGGTCACGCGGCGTTCGACGTCTTCTGCGGGCAGACCGGTGTATTGCCAGACGACGGCGACGACGGGGATGTCGATGACCGGAAAGACGTCCACGAGCATCGCGCGAATGGACAGGCCGCCGCCCAGGAGGATGAGCGTGGCGAGGACGGCGATGGTGTAGGGGCGCCGAAGCGCGAGGCGGACGATCCACATGAGCGGGGAGACCGGGCAGAGAGAGCCCGCGCGTAGACAACCACATTGGCGTCCGCCGTCAATGGCGAAGCGTGTGAAGTTACGTCAATGCTACGTCCAAGCTGGGAATTTTGGCCATGCGCCGGGAGCCGCGCGGTCAGCGGCAAACGTGCCAGCCGGATTGCCAAGGCGATCCCGCAGGGCCTACGCTAGTGGCGTAGCGTGGTTCGCGCCACAGGAGCCCCATGAGCAACGGCAACCACAACCCTTGTCACTGCCAGAACGTGCATCCGCGGCGGCGCATTGTGCTCACGGGCGGGCCGGGCGCGGGCAAGACCGCGGTGCTGGAATTGGCGCGCAAGTACTTCTGTCGGCACGTGCATGTGCTGCCGGAGTCCGCGAGCTTGCTCTTTGGCGGCGGTTTTCCGCGGTCCACGAGCGATCCCGGGCGCATGGCGGCGCAGCGGGCGATCTTCTACGTTCAGCGCGAGCTGGAGCGGGCGGTGGACGATGACGTCGAGCCGGCGATCACGATTTGCGACCGCGGCACGCTCGACGGCATCGCGTACTGGCCAAAAGACGCGGGCTCGTTTCTGCTGGCGGTCGGGACGACCCAGGCCGAGCAACTCGCGCGGTACGATGCCGTCATCCACTTGCGGACACCGACCGTCGGCTTTGACCATTCCAATCCGCTGCGCACGGAGAACCCGTCGGAGGCGATGGTGTTGGACGCGCGGATCGAGGAAGCCTGGGCAGGCCATCCGCGGCGGTTCTTTGTGCCGGCGTCAACGGATTTTCTGGAGAAGGCGATGCAGACGCTGCAGATCCTGCATGACGAGCTGCCCGAGTGCTGTTCCGCGCACATGCCGCATTTCCGGCCGCTGGCGCCGGTGCCACCGCCTACGGTCTGAACCTTGTTCGGAGAGGAGCGTCGACCGTCAGACTGGATGCACTCGCTCGCGCGGCGATCAGGCAGCCAGCGTTTTGGCCAACTGCACGCGCTGCAAACCCGGCGAACCGAACAGGCTCTCCAGCGTCCACGCGTCGCGGTACAGCCGCTCGACGGTGAATTCGCGCGTGTAGCCATACCCGCCGTGCAATTGGATCGCGCGGTCGGTCACCCGCGTCGCCGTTTCCGCCGCCGTGAGTCGCGCCATCGCCACGAGGCCGTCGGCGTTCTTCGTGTGATCGACCGCCCATGCCGCGCGGTGCAGCAGCAGGCGTGCGACGTCGATCTCCACGGCGGAATTCGCGACCTGCCACTGGATCGGCTGGAACGTCGCGATCGGCTTGCCAAACTGTTGACGCTCGTTGGCGTAGCGACCCGCCAGCCGCAGTGCCTCACGCGCCACGCCGACCGAAATCGCCGCGATTCCCAAACGCGCTTGCCGCAGCGCCACAGCGACCGCCTTGCCTGCCTGACCGGCCTCGCCAAACAGCGCACCCGCCGTCACGCGAACATGGGCGAACGCGATGTCCGCCACGCCGATGGAGCGCAGGCCCAGCGGCTCGGTCGACTGCGTGACCGTCACGCCTTCCGTCGCGAATTGCAGGCCAAAAGCGCAGAGGCCTTCATCCGACTGCGCCGTAACGATGGCCACTTCAGCCAGTCCGGCGCCAAACACGTTGGGCTTGACGCCGTTCAGCCGCCAGCCGTCGCCATCGCGGGTGGCGCGCAGTCCAACCGTGTCCGCATCGCGGTGCAGGGCATCTTCCCCGTGCGCCCAGACGCACAGCGCCTGACCGGAAGCCATCGCCGACAGCCAGCCGAGCTGCTCCGGACCGAGGTTCACCGCTTGCATGTGGCCGATCGCGAGCGACAGGTGCTGCAGCACAAACAGCGCCAAACCCGCATCCGCAGCCGCCAGTTCTTCCAGCGCGAGCGCCACGGCCACGCTGTCCAGACCGAGCCCGCCCGACTCTTCCGGCACCGTCAGGCCAAAAACGCCGAGTTCAGCGAGTTGCTTCAGGACGAGCCGCGGCGTCGTGCCCGCCGCATCGCGCTGCGTCGCGCCGGTCTTCAGCGTGCCTTCAGCGAACTTGCGCACGCCGCGCTGGATCATCGCCTGCTGTTCATTGGGCAAAAACTGCATGTTGGACCTACGGCTGCTCGGCGAGCAGGTTCACGCCGCGTTCAGCCAAAATGGCCCGCACGCGTGAAGTGATGGATTCAAGCGTGGCGCCGGGCGTGAATACGTCCGCAACGCCGAGTTCCTTGAGCGTGACGATGTCCGCGTCGGGAATGATGCCGCCGACAAAGACCGCGATGTCGCTGGCGTCCTTGGCCTTCAGCAGCCCCAGCACCTTCGGCACCAGCGTGTTGTGCGCGCCGGACAGGATGGAAATGCCGATGAGGTCAACGTCCTCCTGGATCGCCGCGTTCACGAGCATGTCCGGGGTTTGATGCAGGCCCGTGTAGATGACTTCAAAACCGGCATCGCGCAAGGCGCGGGCCACAACCTTGGCGCCGCGGTCATGACCGTCCAAGCCAATCTTGCCCACCAGCACCCGGCCGCGTCGCGCTTGATTCGTTTCCGCCATCTTGCAGCTCCTTCCTGTTCGCTAGCTGACGCTCGCCGCCAGATGGCGGGCAATCACCAGACGCTGGATTTCACTCGTGCCTTCGTAGATGCGGCTCACGCGCACATCCCGCAGCAGCCGCGCCGCCGGCGAATGGCGGTCGAGCGCCGCGCCCTGGCTCATCGCCACGGCTTGCTGGCAGGCAAAGTTGCCCGCCTCGGTCGCAAAGACCTTGGCCATCGCCGCTTCCTTCGTCATCTTCTTGCCCGCGTCGCGCATGGACGCCGCCCGCAGGACCAGCAGCCAACCGGCGTCGAGCCGCGTCACCACGTCCGCCACGCGAAACTGCGCGCCCTGATCGGTGCCCAGCGTGCGATCGCCTTTCTTGCGCGCTTCCACCGCCTGCGCCATCACGTTCAGCGCGGCCTCGCCCATGCCGATCGCCTGCGCGCCAATGCCGCAGCGGCCGCCGTCAAGCGCCGTCATCGCCACTTCAAAGCCGATGCCCTCCGCGCCCAGGCGGTTTGCGTCCGGCACGAAGACGTCCGAAAACGCCAGCGAGACGGTCGAGCTGCCCAGCAAGCCCATCTTTTCTTCATGGCGACCGACGCTGAAGCCCGCCATCGATGGCTCGATCAGGAACGTCGAGATGCCGCGCGCGCCCGCGCTCGTGTCGGTCTTGGCCATCACGAGGATGACGCCCGCGACGTCGCCGCTGGTGATCCACAGCTTCTCGCCGTTGAGCGTGTAGCCGCCCGGCACTTTCTCCGCGTGGGTGCGCAGGCTCGCGGCGTCCGAGCCCGCGCCTGCCTCCGACAGCGCAAAGGAGCCCGCAAGCCAGGTGCCGTTGCACAGCTTGGGCAAGAAGCGCTGGTGCTGCTCCGCGTTGCCGAACTTCAGGATCATGTCCGCGACCATGTTGGTCACCGCGACAGTCACCGCCGTGGACGGGCAATTGCGGGCCAGCGCGCGGATGGCGTGCACCGCCGCGACGTTGCTTCCGCCCAGACCGCCGAACTCCGCCGGGATCTTGACGCCCAACAGGCCGGTCGGACCCAACTCCGCAATGTTGCGCGTGGGAAACGTGCCGTGGTCAGCCGCGGCAGCGTGCTTGGCCAGCACATCGGTGCCGATGTGTTCTGCCAACGCGACAATCTGGCTCTCTTCTGGCCAAAGGCGCAGTTCCATCGTTCAGCTCCCCGCCTGCGCGAGCTCCGTCAGCGTCTCGCGGGCAATCACGAGCCGCTGGATCTCCGACGTGCCTTCGTAGATTTCCGTGATCCGCGCGTCGCGCAGGTGCCGCTCCGCGTTGTATTCCTTCACGTAGCCGTACCCGCCGTGGATCTGCAGCGCCTTGGTGCACACGCGCGCCGCCATCTCGCTGGCGTACAGCTTGGCCATCGCCGACAGCTTGCCGAACTTTTCCTTGTTGTCCTTGGCCAGCGCCGAGCGCCAAATCAGGAGGCGCGCCGCGTCGATTTCCGTCGCCATGTCCGCCAGCATTTCCTGGATTGCGCCAAAGTCGCCGATGTACTTGCCAAACGCTTGGCGTTCGCGCGAGTAGATCAGCGCCTCGTCAAAAGCCGAACGCGCGATGCCCAACGCCTGCGCCGCGATGCCGATGCGCCCGCCGTCCAGCGTGCTCATGGCGACTTTGAAGCCGTCGCCTTCCTGACCGAGCCGGTTGGCGGCGGGGATGCGCACGTCTTCAAAGATGAGACTTGTCGTGGAGCTGCCCTTGATGCCCAGCTTGTCCTCGACCTTGCCGATCCCGTACGGCGTCTCGCGGCGGTCGACGACGAAGGCGCTGATGCCCTTGTGGCGTTCGCTCGGGTCGGAGTGGGCGATGAGGACGCAGATGTCCGCTTCCTTGCCGTTGGTGATCCAGTTCTTGGTACCGTTCAGGATGTAGCTGTCGCCGTCCTTGATGGCCACCGTGCGCATGCCCGCGGCGTCCGAGCCGGAGCCGGGCTCCGAGAGCGCGAAGCAGCCGAGGACCTTGCCTTCCGCGAGCGGCTTCAAGAATTTGCGCTTCTGGTCGTCGTTGCCGAACTTGCTGATCGGATCGCAGACCAGCGAGTTGTTGACCGACATGATGACGCCGGCGGACGCGCAGCCCGCGGAGATTTCCTCCATCGCGATGGCGTAGCTGAGGTTATCCAAGCCGGCGCCGCCCCACTTCTCATCGACGGCGATGCCGAGGAAGCCGAGATCCGCCAACTGCTTGATTTGCTTGGCGGGAAACTGCCCCGATTTGTCGGTGTGATGGGCGATCGGCATCAGTTCGTCTTTGGCGAACCGACGCGCGGTATCGAGGATCATCTGCTGAGTTTCATTGAGCGCGAAGTCCATGGCGTTTCCGGGCGGCCTTGGGTGCCGCAGCGCGCGGGATTCTACACCCACTTGCCCGCGTTGACCACGGCGCGCAACTCCCGCGATTCACCGCTTTCGGCGCATTTCGGCGTCGCCGCGTCGAAAATGCCGCTCAACGACCGTGAAGGTCGCCTTCGCGTCATTTTCTCCTTGCTCCTTGAACTGCATCCGAAATCGGTGTCCGCGGAAATTTGGCTGGTGAATCCTGGACCACCGCTATTCCTCCGCGCCGCCGTTCCCCATCGGCTTCACAACCGGCGGCGCGCCGCCATCATCCACCGGCGCAGTCGGCATCACGTTGCTCGACGGCCAGCCGACAAAATGCGGAATGTACGGCGCCTCAGCCACGTACTGCTCTTCGCTGATGATGCCTTCGTCGCGCATCTTGGTCATCACGCCGATCATCCGCTCCTGCCACCACGGGTCCCACTTCTTGCCGATGAACCGCGCGTAGCCGCAGCGCGGGCAGGGCTTGTTCGCCGCGAGGAACGCCGACTCGAGCGGCGTCAGCAGCCGCGCGTCCTTGCCAAAATACGTCTGCGCCGCGCGCTGAATGCCATACAGCTTGGGGCCGAATTCGATGAAGTTGATGTACAGCTCCAGGATGCGATCCTTGGCGTTGGGCAGCTTGCGCTCCATCTGCCAGACGATGAGCAGCTCCTCAAACTTGCGCGACAGGTTCTTGGCGCGCGTCAGGAAGATGTTCTTGACCAGCTGCTGGGTAATCGTCGATCCGCCGTACACGAACCGCCCATAGTCGAGGTCCAGCCGCACCGCCCGCAGCACGAGCCCCGGCGCGATGCCGCGGTGCTTGTAGAAGCGGCCGTCTTCCGTCGCGATCATCGACCACGGCGTCCACGGCTTCAATTCCGCCAGCGGCACCCACGCGCCTGACGTCGGGCCAACCTGCACGTCGTCCAGCAGCGTCCCGTTCTCATTGACTGGCCGCGAGAAATCCTGCGCCAGTTCCTCCACTTTCACGTTGCCAAAGTTGGTCACTTCACACGTCGCGTCGTCCAGCGCCAGCGTCAGGTCCGCCTTGTACGCGTTCAGCAGCGGCACCGTCAGGTCCACAAGCCACGACACTTCGCCCTTGGCCTCGATGCTGCCAATCGTCGCCAGCATCGCCGGCGGAATCGACTTGGCCACCGCGCCGCAATCCTGCTTGGGCATCTCGGCCTTGATGTGCACGATCGGCTTGTCGCCGACGCTCGTCGCTTCCAGCAGCAGGTGCGCCTTGGCCTGACCCACGGTCAAATCCGTGAAATCAGCCCGCAGCGTGCCGTCATTTTGCGCGATGAACAGCATCTTGCCGGACGCCGACAAGTCGTCGATCGGCCGCGGCGCCAGACGCCACCAGTCAAAACCGACCTTCTTGACCATGAAATCGCCGGAGATTTGCAGCTTCTGGCCGGGCGCGTCGCCCAGCGCGACGTCCGCTTTGACTTCAATGTCTGAATCCGGCTTGATCGTCACGCCCGACGAAACGACCCGCAGCGCTTGGGCAAACTCGCTACCGGCAAGGGAAAAGTGCGCTTTGGACAGCTTGGCGCCCGGACCGATCACGATGTCCGCGGTCACCTGGCCCCACGGCCGCTCGTCGTCAAAAGGCCGCGCGGTAATCTTGAGCGAGCGGCTCCCGTCGCCCATCAGCGCCGTCGTGTCCACGGAAATATCCTGTACGCCGCCAAACGGCTTGGGCGCGCCCTGGCGGATCAGCCCCAGCCGCCCTTGCTCCACGATGACTTTCAAGCGCGGCGCCTGCGTCAGCTTCTCGATCAACTTTTGGACAAGCACGTCCGCGCCCAGCAGCTTGGTGTGCAGGTCCTTGAGCGGCTTGGCATATTGCGCCAGCGCCGATTTCGTCGGCAGCACCGCGCTCTTCTCCGGCTTCTTGGCCGCATCGCCCTTCGCGGCATCGCCCTTTGGCGCTTCCGGCTTCTTCTTGGCCTTGCCGTCCTCCGGTTCCACGCCAGCCGCTTTCAGCTTGGCCGCCACGCGCTCCGCCAGTTTCTTCTTGCGCACTTCCGGCGGCAGGGAGGGATCGTCGATTTCTTCCGCTGCATCGTCCTCAATCTGCTCGCGCAGCTTGGCTTTTTCCGCGGCGATGACCGCCGACCACAGCGTCTTGCCGCCCGGAATCTGCGCCAGCGCGTCCTCGCGCCACGGCAAGTCCATCGACGGCTGGGTCACGCGCAGCTCGACGAGCGCCTCCATCGGGTGTTCGCCCGGCATCCGGTCGGTCTTCAGCTCCACCTTCTCCACGCCGAGCGTCGCCACGCCACCCGGCATCGTCGCCTTGAGCTTCTCCAGCCGCGCAAGGAGGGAAATCTCGCTCCCTTCCACGTTGCCCAGATCCAGCGCCACGGACTCGATCTCGCCCGACCAGACGCGCGGACCCGCCGGCTTGGGCTCATCCGCGACCGGCTTGTCCGCCACCGGTTTTTCGGTCGGCGGCTGCGGCAGCGTCGGCGCGCCCGGCTTGACCTTGGGCTTGGTCGGCTTGGCCGGATCCGCGTCCGACTTTGGCGGCTCGGGCAGGGCGAACGTGATCTTGTCCGCGCGAATGCCCACGCCCCCGCGATCCGGCCGCACGCGGGCGATCCGCAGCAGTTCAGTCGCGCCTTTGCGCAGCACGATGTCTTCGACCGCGCCGCCTTCCACGGCGTCAAAGCCCAGACCGGCGATCGAGACGCTGTCGATGCCCGCGGGCAGCGCCTTGCCTTCCGGCATCTGCAGACGGAACTCCGGCGCGAACTTCGCCTCCAGCCGCGGCGGACCGGACGGCTGCGCGACGAGCTTGGCCGCGAGCTTGGACTGCACCGTCCCGTCAAACTGCGCCGACAAATCGCCGACGCCGTTGGCCAAGTCGACGTGCGCCGCGATGTCCTTGGCCTTCAGGCCGCCCGGCAGATACTCCGCGCCTTTGCCGCGCGCGCTGATCGTGACGACGCCCTTGTCGAGCGTAAACGCCAGGGTGCTCGCGCTCTTCGCCTCGTTGTCGTCGGTCTTTTCCTTGCGCGGAAAGACCTTGCGCACCGCTTTGTACAGATCCAGCAGCTCCTTGGGCTTGGCGTCCTCGACGCGGGCGTCGAGCAGGAACCCGTGGACTTCCGCCCGCTCCGGTCGCCGCCGACCGAGCAGCGCCCGCCACGGAGAAAGCCAGGCCGTCGCGTCGTCAGTCGAGACAATCGTCGTGCCGTCCTGACGCTTGAACGCCAGACCGGTGATGTGGATCTTGCCCAGCGGCGAAACGGACAGATCCGTCAGCGCCAACTGGAGGTTGGCTTCCTTGGCGATCAGCTGCAGCTTGCCGCGCGCGATGCTGCCCGCGACCATCGCCCCGCCGACGAGCGTGCCAACAGCGAGAACCGTGACGATGCCGCCAGCGAGGAGCCAGCGCTTGGCCTGCGACGGCGGCGCGGCGCGGCCAACGGGCGGCTTGTAGGCAGTTTTGGGTGGATTGCGTGAGTTCATGTGGCGGAATTCCTTGCGCCGGGAAGGCCTGACTGTCCTGGGGAGGATCAGATCGGCGCGCGGCGAGTGTAGCCGCCCCGTCGGGATTGTCAGGTATTTCCGGTTTACTGGTGGAGCGAAGGCGTCATGGAACGCGCGTGATTGGCACCAGCACGCCGCCATCGGGCGTGGCGCGCGGCGCATCCGGAATCACGAAACGCTCGCCGGCTTCAATGCGATCCTGCAGCGCCTGCATCCCGGCAACGTCATGGCCCTCCAGCCAGAACGTGGGCTGCGGCCTCTCCAGCCGAATCCCCGGATCGCCCATCGAAGCGCGCAGCGACTGCTCCGTCACGCGAAAGCCGTAGGTCAGCGTCTCGTGTTCCGAGTGCGCCGGCGTGTAGGCCGTTTGCAGGTCCAGTGCGCCAAATTTCACGTGAATGTACAGCGCCTTGGACAGCCATTGCGTCGCGCCCCAGAATTCCTGCACGCCAAAACACTGGAGCGCCAGGCCTTTGGTCAGGCTGCCGAGCCCGCGCAGGTCCGTGTCCGTCACGCCTGCGCGCTCAAAGACGGGCGCGAGGCTGGACAGGTTGTGGCCAAACCAGACACCCGGGCGGTACATCGGAATCGCGACGTACATCGAGACCGGAACCAGGCCATCGTAGTCGTGCGGCACCTTGAACAGCTCGCGCGCCTTGGGCCACAGCGTCGCCGCCGGGCGCGCGAGACCGTAGATCGCCCCGGGCAGCTCCGAGCAATCAAAGAACACCCAGCGCGGCATCGGCATGCCTTCCGGGCCAAAAGTCAGGCCATCCAGGCGGTGGAGCAGCCGCAGGAAAACCTCCGACTCCAGCCGCAGCGGGTCAATGATGTTTTCCGGCGGCACGGGCACGCCAAAGGGCGCCAGGTTCAGCGACGGCAAGTTGAACGGCGTGGCCACGAGATACGGCGTGAACTCGTCCAGCAGCTTGGGATTGCGCACGGGAAACGGCAACATGCGTCCTCACAGGCCCTGGTGTTGGAGCGGTTCGCGGTGCAGCGGCACGCGCACATGCGCGCCGTGCTCGATCGGATGGCCCACGACCATCACGCGCTGACCGGCCTCGATGTCCCGCTGCAGCGCCTTCAACGCTTCCACGTCGTCGACGTCCAGCAGCGTGTTGGGCGGCGGCGCGGCCGGATGTACGCGCGGCGAAGCCAGCACAGTGTTGTGCTGCAAGTCATGGAGCGGCAGGCGAAAACTCAGCGTCCGCGGCAGGCTATGCGCCGGCGTGTAGGCCGTCACCAGCTCCAGCGGCCCCAGATCGGCGTAGACTTGCAGCTTGGGCGAGCGCCATTGCGTCGTGCCGTAGAGCGTCTTGATCGGAAAGACCTGCAAGCCGAGCGCCAGCGTCACCTTGAGCGTCCCTGCCGGCGCGACGCCGGGCGACACCTGGTTGAGCGACTCCAGCGTGTAGAGCAGCCACGTGTGCGGCACCTGGGCGTTTTCCGAGAAGCCCGCGAGCATGGGAATCGCGATGAAAAGGGACACCGGCACGAGACCGTCATACTCCGGCGGCACGTTCATCGCCTCGCGCGCCCATTCTTCCAGCTTGTTGGCGCGGATCGCCAGGCCAAAGACCGCGCCCGGCATCACCGCGCAGTCGTAGAACACCCACGACGGCATCTCCATGCCAAAAGGCCCGAACGTCAGCTTGTCGACCAACTGCAGCATCGCGAGGAAGGGGCCGTGGCGGCGCTCCTGCGGGTGCAGCACGTTCTGCGGCGGAATCGCGACGCCCAGCGGTTGCAGGTTCAAATCCTGCACGATCCAAGGGTTGGCGATGAGAAAGGGCTCGCACTGGGCGAGAATCGGACCGTAGAGGGACAGCACCGTGGCCTCGGTCGCGCGCGTGGGGCGCATGGCTACGGTCGCGCTTCGCGGCGGCTGTCGTCAAGGGGAGGCGGCGAGCACCGCGTGAGATTTCCGCTCGACGTCCCTTGCAAGCGATGCGCGCTCCACAGCGCAAGCGCAAACCGCGCGCAAGAGTCGGACTGGAAAACGCGCGCACGCAGCTGGGTTGAAGCCACGACGCGCCTTCGCAAATGCGGCACCGCGCAACCAGCGCTTGACTGGCGAGGTACAACGCGCACACTGAACTGAAGCGAGAAAACCGGCGCACTTGAGTTCAGCGGAGGTCACACGTGGGCGTGCAGGTCGGCAGCGACATGCGGTTGGATATCCTCCTCGCTGGCGTGGTGTTGGGCCTCGTTGTCGCTTTGCTTGCCGTGTTCGTGCGGTTCCAGTTCCGGCGGATCGTCGGGAGACGCAAGACCGTGGCGCTGGACGAGGAGCGTTTTCGCAGGCTGTTTGAGGAGACCCGGCAAGCGATCACCCTGATCGAGAACGGGCGCTTCGTCGACGCCAACAAGGCCGCCCTGGTGATGCTGCGACGTGAGCGCCTGGCGGACCTCATCGGCATGACCCCGATGGACATTTCGCCGCGCGTTCAGCCCGATGGCCGGCTCTCTGACGAGAAGGCGGCAGAAGTGATCCGGAGCGCGCTCGCGCACGGCTCCAATCAGTTTGAGTGGGAGCATATCCGGGCGGACGGCGAGCATTTCATCGCACTGGTCCTGCTGACGGCGATCCGCCAAGGCGGCCGCACGATTCTGCACGTGGTCTGGACCGACATTTCTGCGCAGAAGCACGCGGAGCGGGAGCTGGCTGAGTACCGGGAGGAGCTCGAGCGGCGGGTGGCGGCGCGCACGGCTGAACTGGCGGCGACGACTGAGTCCCTGCGCAGCGCCAGTGAAGAGCAGCAGGCGGTTTTTGACGCTGCGACGGTGGGCATTGTGCTGGCTCGCAACCGGACGATTCTCCGCTGCAACCGCACGCTGGAGCGCACGCTCGGGTACGAGCCGGGCGAGCTGCTGGGCAAGTCGACCGCGGTGCTCTATGGCGGCGCGGCAGCTTTCGCGGAGGTCGGCGAGCGGATCAAGGCGGACTTCGCCCGCCAGGGGTTCTACCGCGAGGAACGGGACGTCGTCCGCAAGGACGGTACCCGCGTATGGGCGCGGCTCGGGGCGCAGGCCATCGACCCGGAGGATCCCAGCAAAGGTATGGCGGGCACGATTGAGGATATCAGCGCAGAGCGGGTGGCGACCATGGAGATGGAGCGCGCGCGCACGCTGGCTGAGGACGCGGCGCGCACCAAGGCGGACTTTTTGGCCAACATGAGCCATGAGATCCGCACGCCGATGAACGCTGTCATCGGCCTGACGCAGCTGCTGCTGCGGACGGAATTGACGCTCCATCAGCGCGAGTACCTGCGCAAAGTGCAGGCGTCGAGCCAGATGCTGATGGGCGTGCTGAACGACATCCTCGACTTCTCCAAGATCGACGCGGGCCAGCTGGTCGTGGAACACGTCGACTTTGAGCTGGAGCGACTGCTCGACAACGTCGCCGCGCTGGTTGCGGAGAAGACCGCGAGCAAGGGGCTGGAGTTGATTGTCCAGGTCGCGGACAACGTGCCGAACAACCTCGTGGGCGATCCGCTGCGCGTCGGCCAGATCCTGACCAATTACGCCAACAACGCCGTCAAGTTCACCGAGCACGGCGAAGTGGCGATCAGCGCGGAGGTCGTGTCACACGAAGGGCCGGACCTGCGGCTGCGGTTTCTGGTGCGGGACACGGGCATCGGCATTGCCCTCGACAAGCGGGACCAACTCTTCAACAGCTTCCAACAGGCGGACACCTCGATCACCCGCAAGTATGGCGGGACGGGCTTGGGGCTGGCGATCTCCAAGCGCCTTGCGGAGCTGATGGACGGCGAGGTCGGCGTGGAGAGCGTGCCGGGCATCGGCTCCACCTTCTGGTTTACGGTCAGCCTTGGCGCCGGCAAGGATTCGTCGAAGCGTTTCCTGCCGCGCGCCGATCTGCGCGGGCGGCGCGTCCTGCTCGTCGACGACAACGACCACGCGCGCGAGGTGATTGGGGACATGCTGCGCGGGATGACGTTCGCGGTGACGACGGCGGCGTCGGGCGCGGAAGCGCTGGCGGAATTGGCGCGCGCGGAGCAGGCGGGCGAGCCCGCCGATCTCGTCTTTCTCGATTGGCAAATGCCAGCGATGGACGGTCTGCAGACGGCGGAGGCCATTGGTCGTCTCGCGCTGCGTGCTCCTCCTCCGCTTGTGATGATCACGGCATACGGCCGCGATGAGCTTGTCCAAAACGCCCGACAGGCGCGCATCGCGGATGTGCTCGTCAAGCCGGTGAGCCCGTCGCAGCTCTTTGATGCGGTCATGCGCGCGCTCGGGGTGGACGCGGTCGCGCGGCACACGTCGCGCTTTGATGCCGCCGAGCTACTGCCCGATGTGTCGTCCCTGGCAGGCGCGCGCGTGCTGCTGGCTGAAGACAACGAGCTCAATCAGGAAGTCGCGCGCGAGTTCCTGCAGTCGGCAGGTGTTGAAGTCGATCTGGCTGAGGATGGCGCGGTTGCGCTGCGGAAGGTTCAGGAGCGCGTCTACGACCTTGTCCTGATGGACATGCAGATGCCGGTCATGGACGGGCTGACCGCCACGGCGGAGATCCGCAAGCTGGCCGGTCTGCGCGAGCTGCCGATCGTCGCGATGACGGCCAACGCGATGGCGGGCGATCGCGTCCGCTGCATTGACGCGGGGATGAACGACCACATCGCCAAGCCGATTACGCCGCAGATCCTGCTGGCCAAGCTGCTGGAGTGGATCCCGGCACGGGAAGGGACCGCGCGGCCGCTGGCGGTTGCGCCGTTGGACCGGCAGCCGTTCACGTCCGCGCACGTCCTGGACGGAATCGCGGGGCTCGACGTCGCGCTGGGTCTCCGGCGGATGGCCGGACGCGACGCGCTGTACTTGAGCGTGCTGGCGAAGTTCGCGGCCAAGCAGGGCGCGGTGCCGTCGCGCATCGCTGGGGCGGTTGCTGCGGGCGACTGGACGCTGGCGGAGCGCGAAGTGCACACGCTGAAGGGCGTCGCCGCGACGATTGGTGCCATGCCGCTTCGCGCGCTGGCGGAGCAACTGGAGCGCGCGATTCGCAGTCGTCAGCCCGCGGCGGAAATGGCACCGCTTCAGGCGGCTCTGGCTGATGCGCTCATGCCGCTTCTCGACGCGATCACCAAGAAGCTGCCGCTCAAGACAGCCGTGTCGGCGGTGACGTTCGACCCGACTGCGGCGCGCGACGTCTGCGTGCAACTCGCGCAGCGGCTGGACAACGACGATTTTGCCAGCCGCGCGCTGCTCGATGCCAACGAAGCGATGCTCCAGGCCGCGCTGGGCGGCGACTTCGCGCGGATCTCGGAAGCGGTCGGCAACTATGATTTTGCCGACGCGCTCGCGTACCTGGAGGAAGCGGCGCGCGTCCACGGCATCGCGCTGCATTGAACCGCGGAGTTGGCGTCAGGTAGCGGACTGCACGCGGCGCAGCATCTCTGCATAGGCATCTTCGATCCCGCCGAGATCCTGGCGGAAGCGATCCTTGTCCAGCTTCTTGCCGGTGCCGACTTCCCAGAAGCGGCAGGAATCGGGCGAAATCTCGTCCGCGAGCAGCAGCGTGCCGTCGGGCAGCTTGCCGAACTCCAGCTTGAAGTCGATCAGCTCGATGTTCAGCGCCAGAAAGAACGCCTTCAGGATCTCGTTGACCTGCCGCGCGAGGCGGTCGAGATCCTGGGTTTCCTTCGGCGTCGCCAGGCCGATCGCAATCGCCGCTTCTGCCGTGATCAGCGGATCGCCCAGCTCATCCTTCTTGAGGAAGAATTCGACGATCGGCGCGGGCAGGACGGTGCCTTCCGGGACGGCGTAGCGCTTGGCGAACGTGCCGGCGACGCGATTGCGCACCACGACTTCCAGCGGCACGATCTCCACGCGGCGGCTGACCATGCGGCGTTCGTCCAGCGTGTCGACGAGGTGCGTCTTGACGCCTTTGGACTCCAGCAACTTGTAAAGCGCCTTGGTAATCGCGAGGTTGACGACGCCCTTGCCGACGATTTGGCCGAACTTCTGGCGGTTGAACGCCGTGGCGTCGTCCTTGAAGTACTGCACGATGAGCGTCGGATCGCTGGTGTTGAACAGCGTCTTGGCCTTGCCTTCGTAAAACGAATCGAGAACTTGCAGCGACACGGGGCACCTCTTAAGGGTTGGCAACAACAGCGGCTTCTGCCAGCGCGCGATCCAGGATCAAATCGGCGTGGCGCAAATGGTGGCGGAGATCGAAGCAGCGATCCAGCGCCGCTTCATCCAGGAAAGCGCGAATTTCCTGATCGTCGAGCAGCAGCGCCTTCATTTCAGAAGCGCCGCCGGACGTCACGGCCGCGAGCGCCGAGCGCTGGACGATGCCGTATGCCGTCTGCCGCAACACGCCGGCGTCAACGAGCGCCAGCAGCACATTGCCGGAGAAGAACGCGCCGGCGGCCTGATCCAGCGTCTGCGCCATCTTGTCGGAGTGGACGCCGAGCCCCGAGACGAGGCTCGCCGTGCGCTGCAGCATGAAATCCAGCGTGACGGTCGCGTCCGGGCCGATGTAGCGCTCCACGGACGAATGGGAAATGTCGCGTTCGTGCCAGAGCGGCACGTTTTCGCGCGCCATGTCCGCGTAGCCGCGCACGACGCGCGCCAGGCCGCAGAGGTTTTCCGAGAGGATCGGGTTCTTCTTGTGCGGCATCGCCGAACTGCCGCGCTGGCCCGCCGTGAACGCTTCGTGGACTTCGCCCACTTCCGACCGCTGCAAGTGCCTGACATTGATCGCCAGGCGCTCAATGGCGCTCGCGATGCCGGCCAGCGCGATGAAATACACGGCGTGGCGGTCGCGCGGAATCACCTGCGTCGGGACGATCTCCGCGCGCAGACCAAGGGTCGCGAGCGCGATCGACTCGGCTTCAGGCGGCGTCTGCGCATACGTGCCCACGGCGCCGGACAGCGAACCGTAGGAGATTTCTTCGATCGCCGTCGCCAGCCGGTGCCAGCAGCGGACGAATTCCGCGAGGTGGCCGGCCAGCACGAGGCCAAACGTCGTCGGCTCCGCGTGCATGCCGTGGCTGCGCCCGATGGTGAACGTGTGGCGGTGCTCGCGGGAACGTTCAGCGAGCGCGCTGATCACCTTGCGCAGGTCGACCTGCAGGATGCGACCGGCATCGCGCAGCAGCATCGCCAACGAGGTGTCCAGCACGTCCGAGGAAGTGAGACCGCGGTGCAGCAGCCGCGCGGGCTCGCCGACCGACTCTTCCACCATCGTCAGGAACGCGATCACGTCGTGCTTTACGACGGCTTCGATCTCATTGGCGCGATCGGCGTTGAGCACCGCGGTCCGCTCCACCGTGTCGGCCGTGCCCACGGGCGCGTGGCCCAGCTGCTCCAGCGCGCGGAGGTGCGCGCACTCGACTTGCAGCCAACGCAGGAGGCGGGCGTCGTCGGTCCACAGGGCGGTCATCTCGGGGCGGCTGTAACGGGGGATCACGGTGGGGCTCCAAAGGCGCTTGTGGTAGCGGCCGGGAGTGTCCGCCAACGCTGGCCGGCAGATCAACCGGCGCGGCGCGATGTCACGGCAACGTTGCGCCGGGTCGACCCGAAGCCGGGCGGTGTTGCGTCGCCAGGCGCTTCGCGGCAGTCGCCACCAGAGATTGCTACCGCAGCCACGCCGCCTCTGCGGCCAGCCCCGTGTCGGTCCAGACCCAATCCACTTGCAGCGGACCCCGGAACCAGCCTTGCGTGTGCGTCAGCAGGCGCCGGCGATCGCGATCGGCCTTGTCGGCGACTGTTGGTGCCTGACCGGCGAGCACCGCCTTCACGTGGCCGATCGCCGCGTCATCCGAACCGACGAGCGTCCAACCGCTGTCCTGCGCGCGCTGCCAGCCGGACGGGCCTTTTGCCGTGCCGCGCCAAATCGCGACTTCCTTCCCGTCGGCAAACTGCTGCCAAATCAGCTCGTTGTCCGGCAGTTCCGCGGCCGGCGTCGTCAACAGCGCGGCGAACAACTGCGACGGCGGGCCGTACCACGGCGACAGTTGCTGCCGCGTCTTGGCCGGCAACCGGACGATCGCGCCTGCCCGCGCGTCGCCTGCGATCCAGCCCGCAGCGTCGTCAAGCGTCTGCACGTCAAAGGCTTCCTTGAGCCACGCGCCGCCGCTTTCGTCCCCGCCGATGTGGCCATGGACGCGCAGGCGGTCGTCGTCGAGGCGCACCATCACGCCGAGCCATTGCGCCTGGTCGATGCCGTTCTGCCACCACTTCATCGCCGTCAGCGTGCCAAGCCACTGTCGCGCGGTCGCAGTCGGCAGGTACAGGTGAACTTGGCCGGCGCCCACGCGTTCGCTCGCCGCGCGAAACGCCTGATCGGTCGCGAGATTGGCCGCCTCCGGCTTGGCCGCCGGCTTGGCGCGCTTCAGCAGCTCCAGCGGATCCGTGTCCGGCTGACTCCATGCGATGCGCACGACCGTGCCGCTCTTCTCAACAGCCGCGGCGTTTTGCTGCGGTGCGTCGCTGTGCCATACGTCCGCGTCCGTTCCGCGCTGCCACGTGCCAGCACCGTGCCGCCAGGGCAGGGCTGGCACCGATTCGCCCGCTGCCGCAGCCAATTGCGC
>CAINLT010000464.1 GCA_903850505.1 uncultured Myxococcales bacterium
AACGCTGCCGATGCTGCACGTCGATCCGCTGCTTTTTGAGCAAGTGCTCGTGAATCTGCTTGAAAACGCGGTGAAATATACGCCGCCAGACTCCGCGCTGGAAATTCTCGCAGAGGAGAAGCCGACGGGCGTCGCCATCCATGTCGCGGATCATGGGCCTGGCTTGGAGCAAACGCTCGGGGCGCATGTGTTCGACAAATTCGTGCGAGGCCAACACACGGGCGTCGGCGGCGTGGGCTTGGGCTTGGCCATTTGCAAGGGGATCCTGGAGGCCCACGGAGGCGACATCACCGCCGTGGCAACCCCGGGAGGTGGCGCGACGTTCCGTCTTGAACTACCGTTATCCGCTGGACCATCGGCCATTGCCGACGAGGTGCCACCACCATGACCACGCGTGATCCGCTGAGTCCGCTTGTGCTGATCGTGGAAGATGAACCGCAAATGCGGCGGTTTCTGCGGACGTCCTTGGGCGCGCACGGCTACCGGGTGCTGGAGGCAAGCACAGCGGCGGAAGCCATGATGCTGACGACAAGCCACAATCCGGCGATCCTGCTGATGGATCTGGGGCTGCCGGATGGCGACGGGATCGCCGTGACGCGCACGTTGCGGGAGTGGACTCAGGTGCCCATCGTGGTGATCTCTGCCCGCGGTCGGGAGGATGACAAGGTTGAAGCGCTGGATGCGGGCGCGGACGACTACCTGACAAAGCCGTTTGGCGTGAAGGAACTCCTCGCGCGGATGCGGGTCGCGCTCCGCCATGCGGCGCCGGAAGCGCCCGAACAGGAGTTGGTGTTTGGTGCGTTGCGCATCGACCTGTCGCGCCGGCTCGTGTCGCGTGACGGCGTTGAGATCCACCTGACGCCGATTGAGTACAAGATGCTGACGCTGCTGGCCCGCCATGCGGGCAAGGTCCTGACGCACCGCCAGATTCTCAAGGAGATTTGGGGGGCGAACGCGCTGGAGCAGCCCCACTACGTTCGGGTGCACATGGCTGAACTGCGCAAGAAGGTGGAGCGCGATGCGGCGCGACCGGAGTGGCTGCTGACTGAACCGGCGGTCGGCTACCGGCTGCGGGAGCCGTGACCGCAGGCCCGGCGCGCGCCGACGCAGCCCACGCCCAGCGTTCCGCCTGCGCGCGTGGTGTGTCGACAGGGAACGAGTCGACCATGACATGCCCGTGATGGTCGCAGCTTCGCTGCCGTTGACCTTCCGCGTCTTCGCGGGTGCAATCGCGCCCGGCAGCGTGAGGTTGCCCAACAGCCCCATTGAGGCCTCATGTTCCCCATCCTGCCCGCCATCGCGAATCGCCGCAGCGTCCGCGAATTCCAGCCGCGTCCCGTCGAGCCCGAGGTCATCGATGCGCTGCTTGAGGCCGCCCGTCTCGCGCCGTCGTCGATCAACCTCCAGCACTTTCGCGCCATCGTCGTCGATGCGCCCGAGGACCTCGCGGTGGTCCGCGCGTCCGCGTATCAGCTGCCCGGCGTGGTCAACGCGCCGCTGGTGCTTGTGTGCATGGCTGACGTGAGCGCCGACGCGGAGCTGGCGCGAGGCGCTGAAGAAACGTCGCGAGGCGCGCCCAAGGTCGACATGGCGACGTTGCGTTCAGGCGCTGGTTCGGGTTTCTCGCTGAAAATCGGTCGCGAATGGGCGCTGATCAACGCGGCGATTGCCACGGAAAACCTGGTGATCCAGGCGACTGAAATGGGCCTCGGCACCTGCTGGCACCATCATTTTGAGCACGCCGAAGTGCGGGCGCACTTCAAGCTGCCCGACCACATGGAGCTGCTCACGTTGCTGTTGGTCGGCTATCCTTCCGTCGTGCCGCCCGCCCGCCCGCGTCGTGCGTCCGTGCGCTGGCCGACCGCGAGCTAGCCAACGCCCGGAGAGTCTGTGAAAACTTGGTTTCACAGACTCGCCCAGGCCGCGGCTGCGGACTGGCAGCGGCCGAAACCGACTGAATTCATTTCAGGCGGTTCTTGGCCGCTGGATCAAGACGGAGGGCTCGGAGGTCGGGAATTCGAAGAATTTACAACCTCCGAGTCACTGATGGTTCGCGTAGTAATCGCCGTACACTTGGGCGACTGCTGCCTGTCCATCGGCCGTAAAGTGCGGTCCGCCGAGGATGAAGACGTCGCAGTTCGGCGCTTCAAAATGCGGCGCGGCTGAGACGAAGCCCGGGTGATCCGCGACCACCTTGGCGATCGCCGCGTCGATGAACGGCTGCACAACGGTCTCCGCGTTCACCGCGTCAGGGCAGGACTGGTTGCCCGGTGCCCGCAGCATTGTCAGCAACTCGATGTGCTTGAGCTTCGGGTACTTGGCCTGCAAGTTGGCGATGACCGCGTTGAACGCCGCAGTCCATTCCGCCGCCGTGGTGTAGTCCCAGTTGCAGCCCACGAAGAGCACGCGGTCGGGACTATCAGACTGTTCTGCGCATGGCGAGGTGAGGGGAGTTGCCCACACGGTGTTCGTTGGATCGGCCCACAGGTCCACATAGGCGTGAGAGAGGGTGACTGCCTGCCAGTGCGGGTCACCGACGCGCGCCTCGAAACCGCCGCTGAACCACTCGCCCGTGACGGAAACGCCCATGACCTGATTGCAGGTGAACGTGTGCGTGGCCGCGGCATCCGCCCCGGCGTCTGCGGCCGTTGTGTCGCTCGCGGTTTCCGTGTCGGCCGCACTGGCGGTCGTGTCCCCCGTCGAAGCAACGGTGCCACCGCAGCCGGCGAAGCCAATCACAAGCCCGAGCGACACGATTCTCAACCACAACTCCCGCATGACCGCCTCTCGCTTGATAGTCGTTGTCGCCGAAACGCGCACCGCAACGGCATCGAGTATCGACTCGGGATGGGCGACCGTCAACGCGGCGATCGATCCGGAGTGCACCGCCAATTCGCGCTAGTTTTGCTGATCCAACCGGCGCTGTTGGTAGCTTTTGAAATGTCCGCATCGCGTAGCAAGTGAAATGTCCGCTTTTGGCGCGGCAGTGTAGGACGGAGGGCCGGAGGCCCGATGGAGTACACATGGCGCGCGTGGACAAAAGCGATGACAGCACAGGAA
>CAINLT010000465.1 GCA_903850505.1 uncultured Myxococcales bacterium
CGGAGCGCCGAGCCCCGCGCGGAGCGCATCCGCCCAGCGCAGCGCCAAAAAAGGCGAAGGCGACCGGACTTTCGTCACGGTCGCCTCAGCCTGGAGCGAGAGTTGCTTGGTGGAAGGGGGCGCGCGCTTTGCGACTGCAGCTTTCGCTTCCGGGTCTCCACTCCCTAACGATGGAGAGCCGGCAGAGCAGTCGATGCTACGCGCCCGTGGGGGCGCTAACGGACCGAAGCCCGTCGCAGGGTGAAAGGAGTTGGTGAAAGGAGTTCATGGAAGTCATAGGGATTCAGCTCACTCGCCACTGAAGCACTGCAAGCTCCGTGCCAACGCGCGCGATTCGACTCTATAGCCGTTTGATTACAATGTGATGCGATTCTTTCATGATGCGACAGTCGCAAGCGCGTGGACGCCAACTGGCCGAATTCTGTCTCTTATTGATACGGGCCCCCAAACGATCATGCCTGTGTTTCAAATTGAGACACGCCGGACGCGCGCTCGCCGAAGCGACGACCAGCCATCCATGTCGCGTCAAGGGCGCGACCGGGCACTGGCGCATCGTCGGGATTTTCAGACGGCGGAGCCGGAGGCTTGCATCCCGCTCTCCCGCACTGCGCACTGCGCTGCGGCGAGGCGGGCGACCGGCACGCGGAACGGCGAACAGGAGACGTAGCTCAGGCCGATCCGGTGGCAGAAGTCGATGGACGACGGCTCGCCGCCGTGTTCGCCGCAGATCCCGAGCTTGATGCCCGGATGCGCCGCGCGCCCGAGTTCGGCGGCCATCTTGACCAGCTTGCCCACGCCTTTTTGGTCCAGCGCCACGAACGGATTCTCCGGCAGCAGCTTTTGCGCGACGTAGTGGGCGAGAAAGCGGCCTTCCGCGTCGTCGCGGCTGTAGCCAAACGTCGTCTGGGTCAGATCATTGGTGCCAAACGAGAAGAAATCGGCGTATGGCGCGATCTCGTCGGCCGTGAGCGCCGCGCGCGGCACCTCAATCATCGTCCCGATCAGGAACTTCAGATCGGGCGCCACTTCGCGCGCAACCGCTTCAATCATCTGGCGAATCGGGATCAGCTCCGCCACGTGCCCGACCAACGGCACCATGATCTCCGCGTGCACCGTCACGCCCTCGTCGGTCAGCTGCTTGGCGGCCGTCAGGATCGCCCGCACCTGCATCTCGTAGATCTCTGGATAGACGATACCGAGCCGCACGCCGCGGAAGCCGAGCATCGGATTGGTCTCCGCCAACGCCCGGACCTTGCGCAACAGGACGGCTGCGCGCCCCGGATCGCGGTTCAGCGCGTGCGCGACGGCAACCTCCACCGCCAGATCCTCCTCCGCCGGCAGGAATTCGTGCAGTGGCGGATCCAGGAGGCGAATCGTCACCGGAAACGGCGCCATGGCGCGGAAAATGCCGAGGAAATCGCCCAGCTGCATCGGGAACAGCTTCTCCAGCGCGCATTCGCGATCCTCAAACGTCTCCGCGAGGATCATCTCCTGGACCGCCGCCATGCGCTCGGGCTCGTGGCCGCCTTGGCCGAACATGTGTTCCGTCCGGCACAGGCCGATGCCTTCCGCGCCAAAAGCCCGCGCCTTCTGGGCGTCCAGCGGATTGTCGGCATTGGCGCGCACGCCGAGCCGACGCAGTGCGTCTGCCCAGCCGAGCAGCTTCTGGAACGCCGGCGACAGTTGCGCGTCGACCAACGGCACGTCGCCGAGGATGACCCGCCCCGTGCCGCCATCGATGGCAATGATTTCACCGACCTTGATCGTGCGTCCGCCCGCGCGCAGCGTGCCCGCGGCCATGTCCAAGCGCAGCGATTCGCAGCCGACGATGCACGGTTTGCCCATGCCGCGCGCCACGATCGCGGCGTGACACGTCATGCCGCCGCGCGCCGTCAGCACGCCTTCGCTCGCGACCATGCCGTGGATGTCGTCCGGCGTCGTTTCATGCCGCACGAGGATGACCTTGTGGCCTTCCTTCTGCTGTTTGACCGCCTCGTCCGGGTCCATGACCATGATTCCCGTCGCCGCGCCCGGACTCGCCGGCAATCCGGTCGCGATGACGTCGAGCTGCGCCTTCGGGTCGATACGCCGGTGCAGGAGTGTCTCAATTTGCGACGGATCGACGCGCAACAGCGCCTGTTCCTTCTCGATCAGCCCTTCCGCGACCATGTCCACGGCGATTTGCACGGCCGCCTGCGCCGTCCGCTTGCCGATGCGGCATTGCAGCATGTACAGCCGGCCGCGTTCCACCGTGAATTCAATGTCCTGCATGTCGGCGTAGTGACGCTCCAACAGCTCGCAGGTCTCAAACAGCTGGCGATACGCGTCGGGCAGCGTCTCCTGCAAGTGGCTGATGGTCAGCGGCGTGCGGATGCCCGCGACGACGTCTTCACCCTGCGCGTTGAGGAGGAATTCGCCGTAGAACTCCTTGTCGCCCGTATTGGGATTGCGCGTGAACACGACGCCCGTGCCGGAGTCGTCGCCCAGGTTGCCAAACGCCATCGACTGCACGCTCACGGCCGTGCCCAGCGACTCGGGAATCTTGTGCAGTTGGCGATACACCGAGGCGCGCGGATTGTTCCACGACTCAAACACGGCGCAGATCGACGCCCGCAGCTGTTCGCGCGGATCCTGGGGAAACGGCTTGCCGGTCAGGCGCTGGATGATGCCCTGATGGTCGTGCGCCACCTGCTTGAGCACTTCCGCCGGCACTTCCGGATCGCTCTGCGCGCCGCACTCTTCTTTGCGGGCGTAGAACGCGCGCTCAAATTCGTGCAATCCCAGGCCGAGCACCACGTTGCCAAACATCTGCAGGAACCGGCGGTAGCAGTCCCAAGCAAACCGCGGATTCTGCGTCGCATCGGCCAGCCCTTGCACCGTCGCGTCGTTCAGACCGAGGTTCAGCACCGTATCCATCATGCCCGGCATCGACACCGCCGCGCCGGAGCGCACGGACACCAGCAGCGGATTTTTCGGATCGCCCAGCGTCTTGCCCGTCGCCATTTCCAGCGCCGCGAGCGCGGTCGCGACTTCGTCCATCAGGCCATCGGGCAGGGCGTTGAGGCCTGTGTACGCGTTGCAGGCGACGGTCGTCAGCGTGAATCCCGGCGGCACCGGCAGGCCGATGTGGCACATCTCCGCGAGATTGGCGCCCTTGCCGCCGAGCAGGCTCTTCTGGCTCGCCCGACCTTCTGAGAAAGCGTAAACATAGCGTTGCGTCGTCATGGGGACCTCGTCTGCGTCGCAGCCGGACACGGCCGGCAACGCGGTTCGTCGTGGATCAGCCGCCTTCCCCAGCCGGAAAGGTTCCGCTCGGCCCAGTGGGCGGTGGTGGAGACACGATCTCCAGTACGCGCACCGCCGTTTCTTCAATCGCCTTGTTCGTCACGTCGATGACCGCGCAGCCCAGCTTGCGGAAGACCTGATCGGCCCACTCCAGCTCGCCGAGAATGCGCCCCGGATCTGCATAGTTGGCGTCGCGGCGCAGGCCCATCGTGCGCATGCGCTCGATGCGGATGTCCGTGAGCGTGCGCGGGTCGATGCGAAAGCCGACCATCTTGTGCCGCGGAACTTGAAAAATCTCTTTGGGCAAAGGGACTTCTGGTACGAGCGGCAAGTTGGCCACGCGATAGCGGCGGTGCGCGAGGTACATGGAAACCGGCGTCTTGGAGCAGCGCGACACGCCCAGCAGGACCACGTCGGCGAGCAGGAAGCCTTTGGGATCGCGGGCATCGTCGTACTTGACGGCGAACTCGACGCATTCGATGCGGCGGAAATACGCGGCGTCCATCTGGTGGATCAAGCCCGGCCGGAGCTGCGGCGGCTCGCCGAGCAGCTGGATGAAGCCGGACATCATCGGGCCCATGACGTCGATGGCGATGACGCCGCGCGCCTCGGTCGCCGCATCCATCGCCTGGCGCACTTCCGGCACGATGAGCGTGTAGACGATCAGCGTCGGCCGCTCCGTCGCCGCAAGCACGATCACATCGACGTCTGAACTCGTCGAAATCATCGGGAAGCGGTGCATCGTGATCGGCGTGTCGCCAAACTGCGAGAGCGCGGCCTTGGTCACGAGTTCGGCCGTCTCACCGAGGGAATCGGAGACGATGAAGACGCGCGGACCATCGAGGGAGGCCGCGGCACTGCGCGCTGCCACATCAAAGAGGGCTTGGGCAACGGCGGCGCTTGGCATGGGGCCTCGTGGTTCAACCGTGCGGCAGAGTAGCACGCGGAGGCAAAACGCGACAGGTGCGCAAGGCGCGCTAAGCTCGCGGCATGGCCGCCTACGAGGACATGCTGCTGACCATCGCCACGACCGCCGCGCTGCTGCTTTTTGTCCAGCGTTTGGCCAAGGTTGCCGATCAGGCGTGGCTCCAGCGCATCGGTTGGCGGCCGCTGCTGGCGACCACGGGCTGGATTGGCGTGCCGCTGCACGAGGGCGCGCACGCGGTGGCCTGCCTGCTCACGGGGCGCAAGATCCGCGAAATGCGGCTGTTGGCGCCGGATCGGCAAACGGGCGTGTTGGGCTACGTGCTGTGGGAGCCGGGGACGGGGCCGGTGGCGTGGCTGGCGGCGCTTTTTGTCGGTCTCGCGCCGCTGCTGGCGTCGCTGGCTGTGATGCTGGTGCTGGCCTGGCAGGAAGGCGGCCAGTGGCCGACGCAGACGACGGATCCGGGCGCGCTGTCCCACGATCTGCAGCAACTCGCGAGCATTTCTGGCACGCACCTCGCCGCGGGCGGTTGGGCGCGCACGGCGACGCTGCTGCGTCTTTACGCGATGGTGGCGATCGCCGCGCACGGGGTGCCGTCGCAGGCGGATCTGCAGGGGACGTGGCGCGGCCTGTCGCTTGTGTTGCTGGCCGGTCTCGGCGTCTGGGGGCTCGGGCGCCTGCTGCACATGCCGTTTGGCTTTCACGTGCTCAAGGCGCTGACCCAGATGTGCGGCGCGTTGCTGCCGGCGCTCGCCATCGCCGTGATCGCGCTGGCGCTGCGCTGGCTCGTCGCTTCACTTGTGCCGCAGCGCAGTTGAACGGCCTTCCCGCACCGCCCGCGCGTTGTCCTGCAGCCCCTCCAATCCCCGCCGCTTGACCGCGCTCTGGGCGAATTGCCGGGCAAATGCGTCCGCGTCCATCGCCAACAGGTCATCCACGCGCGGCGCGAAATTCTCCGGCCGCGGCGCGAACGCCGGATCGCCGGGCTGGCTGAACCGATTCCACGGGCAGACGTCCTGACAGATGTCGCAGCCAAAGACCTGATCGCCGGGCAAATGCCGCTCTGATTGCGGGATCGCGCCTGTCGTTTCAATCGTCGTGTGGCTGATGCACAGCCGCGCGTCCACGACGTACGGCGCGACGATCGCCTGGGTCGGACACGCGTCCAGGCAGGCCGTGCAAGTGCCGCAGAAATCGCCCAGCATCTCATCGGGCTGCAGGTCAATGCTGGTGATGATGCACGCCAGAAAAAACAGCGAACCGTGGCGCGGATGGATGACGAGGGAATGCTTGCCGCGCCAACCCAGTCCAGCGCGCACCGCCCATTCGCGCTCCAGCGCCGGGCCGTAGTCGACCATCCACCGCAAGTCACGCACCGCCTTGAACGGCGCGATCGGCCCGCGTGGCCCGCGAAAATCTTCGCCAAGCTCCAGCTTCAGCGCTGCGGACAACGACGCCTCCAGCCGTTTCAGCCGCCTCTCGGCGATCCCGTGGTAGTCGTCGCCCCAGGCGTAGCGGGAAATCCAAGCGCGATCTTCGGCCTGCAGCGGCACGTCCACCGTCCGCGGGGCATCGCTGTCGTAGTCCAGCGCCAGCATCACGACGGACTGGGCACCTGCCACAACGCGCTCCGGATCGCACCGGCGCGCCACGTCGTCCGCCAGCCACGCCATCGTTCCGTGTCGCCCAGCCGCCAGCCACGCTTCCAGATGCGCCTGCGCCTGCGGCAGCGCGTCCGCCCGCGCGACGCCCACGCGCGAGAAGCCGCACGCCAGCGCTTGGCTCTTGAACAGCGCCGTCCGCCGCGTCCGCGTCTGCTCCGGCGTCTCGCCCCAAGTCGGCAACGCACGGGCGCGCGCCAATCGCCGCCGCTCGGTCTTGGAGCGGACGATCAGTTCGTCCGCTTCGGGCTGCCAGTCCTGCGTGTCGTCGCCGTTCATCATCGTGCGCCATCGTAGCGCACCGCTCATTGGCGCGTCGTGTTTGTTGCAATTCTGTCACATTCGTGAAATCTTCTGTGGCCGTGCGGTTTGTCTTGCTTGATGCAACGGCCGCGGCGACTATCTCCTTGCCGTGACGTGGGGTCCTGGCACTGAAATGGGTGACGCAGCGACGCAGGTGGACCTGACGCGCTGTTGGCTTGTCGCGGGGGGCGCGGCGAGGGGGGCTCATGACCAAGCACGCAAATTCTGAAGGTTTTGCCGTCACCGGCGAAGCGGGCGCACAGCGCGATGAAGGTCCGCCGGCGTCGGCCGTTGCCGCGATGGCCGCGCGGATGGCTGCGTCGTCGGAGTCGTCCTACACCGAGTCCGTCATCGACAGCCTTGTCGCCTCGATCCTGGATGAACGCCTCGACAGCCTGGAGCGCGCCGAGGCTGTGGTTGCGCTCAAGTCGTACCTGCAAGTCGATTGGGAGTCCGTTGCGCGGTGGGTCGGCGTGTCAGCGCGCAGCCTGCAGGTCATCGCGGGCATCATCCGGCTGCGCGAGGCCTTCAAGGAGTCCCTGCGGCAGCGGCGGATCGGGCTGCGCCACGGCGCGGCGCTGGTGCGGCTGGCCGAGCAGGAAGTGGCGGCCGAGCGCCTGCACGTATTTCTGCTGGAAAATCCCGATGTCGGCGGTGAAGAGGCGCTGCGGATCGCTGGCCTGATGGTCCGCCAGCCGGATCTCCTGCCTGAGCGAGCGCGCCGCGAATTGAACGAAGATGCCCGGCGTCGCACGCTTCTGCGCGGCATGTCGGACTCTGATTCCGGGCAGTATCTGGACCCCGGCATCGGTCTCCGCTCGGCGATGAGCTCGCTCTCGTCGGTGGATCCGACCGCGCTTTCCGCCACGGAGCGCCAGCAGCTCGCGCGCGACCTGGCCGCCGCCATGGCGACGCTCGAACGCGTGCAGCAGGATTTGGACGCAGCCGAGTAGTTCGCGCATTTCGCAGATTCTTGCCACCGCGCCGGGGGATCGCTAGTCTCCGCGACCCGATGCGCCGCGCATCGCATGGACGTCCGCCAATGATGCACAACTTGATCGCGCTGTGGTTCACCTGGGTTCGCGACTGGGGCTACGCCGGCCTTGTCGCCTCGATGGCCGCAGAATCATCCATTATTCCATTGCCTTCTGAAGTCGTCATTCCGCCCGCCGCCTACTGGGCGTCGCAGGGCAAGCTCAATATCTGGGCGGTCATCATCGCGGGCACACTCGGTTCCTACCTCGGCGCGACCATCATGTATTGGACGTCGCGCTGGCTCGGCCGCCCGCTGATCCTCCGGTACGGAAAATACGTGATGATTTCGCCGGAAAAACTGATCCAGGCCGAGACCTTCCTCGCACGCTTCCACACGGGCGGCGTATTTTTCGCCCGCCTGCTGCCCGTCGTTCGCCACCTCATCGGCATCCCCGCAGGCATCGTCCGCACGCCGTTCGGCGTCTACAGCGCGATGACGCTGCTTGGATCCGGGCTGTGGTGCAGCGTGCTCGCCTGGTTTGGCCAGGAAGTGCTGGGCGCTGAGCCGAACCTCATCAACGATCCCAACGCGATGGTCCACGCGCTCAAGAGCAAGCTGATGACCATCGTGCTCGGCGTGGTCGTCCTGACGTTGCTGTACGTCGCCGTCGTGTTCATGACGCGCAAGAAGTCCTGAAGGTTCCTGCGGAGGTCCGCTTGCCGACGCGCCTGACGCTCCTCATCGATTCGCTGGCTGCTGGCGGCGCGCAGACGCAGATTGTCCGGCTCGCGGCGGGCCTGGACCCGACGCAATGGTCGGTGCGCCTCGCCTGGTACAATCCCACCGCGCAGTTCCTGCAAGTCCCCCCGGGCGTTGAATCCGTGCAATTGCCGCGGCGCCATCGGCTCGATCCCCAGTTCGTCGGCGCGCTGCGTCGGCTGGTGTCCCGCCGCGAAACGGATCTTGTGCACGCGTGGCTGCCCGCGCCCGCGCTCTACGCGACGCTCGCGGCCCGTATTCCGGGATCGGCGCCGGTGCTGACGGCGGTGCGGTGTTCCCCGTCGCTCTTTGACCACGCGCCGACGCAAGGCCGCATGACCGTTCTGGCTGCGCACCTCGCGGCGGCGACGACGAGCAATTCGCACGCGTCCATGGCCTGGCTGCAGGATCGCCGCGTGCCCGCCGCCAAGCTGCAGTTCATCGGCAACGCGCTGGATACCGGGATTGCGGCGCGAATTCCGTCGACACCGACCCAGCGCGCCGCGCTCCTGACGTCCCTGGGGCTGGACCCGGCGCGGCCGCCGATCGTCGCGCTCGGGCGATTTGACGCGTTCAAGAACCAGGACGGCCTCGTGCGCGCGCTTATCCAGGTGCGGGCGCAGCGGCCCCAAGGCGTGCCGCCGCTCCTGCTCGCGGGTTTCCTGGAGGATCAGGCGCGCGTCGCCCACGTGCGGCGCCTTGCCGCGGACGCCGGGCTGGAAGTGCACATCGTGCCGGCCGTGACGGACGTCGCGACGCTGCTGGAAGCCGCGCAATTTTCCGTGCTTGCGTCGCGCAGCGAAGGCACGCCGAACGTGGTGCTGGAGGCGCTGGGCCTCGGAACGCTGGTGGTGGCGACGCGCGTGGGCGAAGTGCCGATGCTTGTGGGCGACGGCGAGACCGGCATCCTGTGCCAGCCGGACGACGATCAGGCGCTCGCCGCGGCGCTCGAGCGCGCGCTGAACCTGCCGACTGCGGCGCGCCATGCGCTGGGGCAACGCGCGCGCGCGGACATGCTGGAGCGGTTTTCGCAGCGGTCGATTGTCGACCAGTACGCGGCTGTGTACCGCCGGGTCCTGGCGCAAGGGTAGGGCGGCCTACCCCTTCTTGGCATCCGCCAGCAGCTGCCGCAACCAGGCCTCCAGCGGCTCAAGCGCCCAGCCGCCACCGCGCCGGAAACCGCGAATCTTGCCCGTGTGATCCACGACGATGAAGGTCGGAATGCTCGACACTTCCAGCGTATCCAGGCCGTCGGGTCCCAGCCACGCCACCGCCGGCGCGCCCGGCAGGAACTCGTGGTGGAAAGCCTCCAGCGCTTGCTCGTCGCGATCCACAGAAGCTTCCACGATGCGCAGGCCCGTGTCCTGCATCCGCACGTTCAGCTCCGCGATCATCGGCGCCGTCATCCGGCACGGCCCGCACCAGGTCGCCCAGAGATAGACCAGCAGCACTTGCCCCTTCAGGTCCTTGGGATCGGCCGGCTTGTCGCCAAACCACCGCTTCACGTCCAGCATCGGCAGGCCTTGGCCCACGCGTTCGTCTTTCTGCCAATCGTCCACGTTGCCGACCGTCGGCGGCCGCGCGTCCAGCGGCAGCGTCAGTTCCGCGCCGTCGTTCGCCGCCACGAACTCCAGTTCATGGGCCATCTGGTAGGCAAACGCCGCGTCGTGCTTGCCACCCGGCGTCGCTTGCGCCAGCGACCGCACCGTGAACGGCCCGGCCTCCAGATTCACGCGGAACCGGCCTTCGCCGTCCGTCACAACCGTCACCGACTCCAGATCCTTCTTGGACTGGCCGATCCGCAGCGCGATGCGCTGGTTCGCCACGGCCTTGCCGCCGCTCATCGCCCGCAGCTTGACGGTCACCGGACCGCGCCACTTCATCGCCAACTTGGCCGGCGCGCGCGGGCTCACGGGATCCGGCCAAGGCTGCTGCCACGCCGCAGCGTCCGTGCCGGCATCCACGACTGGTAGGTTGGACGCCGTCACCGCGATCGTCTCGCC
>CAINLT010000466.1 GCA_903850505.1 uncultured Myxococcales bacterium
AGCAGCGCGCGCGCCGGGGGCGGCCGCAGCCACCTTGAAACGCTCAAGGACCGCGTCCACGACCGGGTCTTCTCGCGGTTGTGCGAAATGTGCGATCTCGTCACCGTCGTCGGTCCGGACCAGCGCAAAGCCGGGTTGCCGGAAGCCGCCCGGGGCGCGCGGTGATCTGTCCGCTCTGCGGCAACGATCAGCCCATCGCGCCCGAGTGCGCGCGCTGCGGCGTCATCTTTGAACGGATGCACACGCTCGGTCGGCCGCGCATCGTCAAGCCAGAGCCGCCGTTGCTGGAACCCAAGGCGCAGTCCGCAGTCCAAGTGCAGCAGGCGTTGCGCAAGGCGATCGCGACCCGGCCCGCGCCGCTCCGGCACCGCCAAATCTTCTTCGTGCAGCTTGGCCGGATGCTGCACTCCGGCGTGCCGCTGGACGAAGCGCTGGGCCGGATCGGCGACGTGGTTGGGCGGTCGGCGATGGGTCGCGCGACGCGGGCGATGGCGGCTGACGTCAAGATTGGCGTGTCGCTCAGCGCGGCGATGGAGCGGGAAGCGACGGTTTTTGACGAGGTTGAGCGCGCCGTCGTTTCGGCCGCCGAGCACACGGGCGACCTGTCGCGCGCCGCCAATCGCCTTGCGAGCCGCGTGGAAGAAGCGCGGCGGACGTCGCGCATCCTGCTGGGCGCGGCCGCCTATCCCATCTTCATCGTCACCATGTCGATCCTGAGCGAGCCGCTGCCGGCGCTCGTGCTGTCCGGGTTCAGCGCGTTCCTGGACGCGGTTTGGCTGCCGCTGACGATTTGGCTGACCCTCCTCATCATCGGTCTGGTCATCGTGCCGCAACTGCTGGCGCGGCCATCGGTGCGATCGCTGCTGCTGGATGCGCTCGGTCGGCTGCCGTTGCTGCCCATCCTGCTGCGCAATCGCCGGTATGCGCTGGCTTTTGACGTCCTGGCTCAGGCGCTGGAGGCCGGGCTGCCCCTGGCGCGTTGCCTGGAGATCAGCTGCCGCGCAACGGGCGAGGAACAGATGGTCACAGCAGGCCGAATGGTCGCGCTGGCGGTCGACAAAGGCGCATCGCTGGCCGACGCGTCGCTGGGCCTGCCGGGACTGGATAGCGCCTCGCGGGCGACGATCGCGGCGGGTGAGCGGACGGGGCACCTGCCCGAGACATTCGCCGAGCTCGCCAAGGAGCGGGCGCAGCACTGGCAGACGCAGTTGAAGATTGCCGCCTCCGCGTTCGGGCTGGTGCTGACGCTGGGATCCGCAGCGTGGGTCGGGTACTCGCTGGTCCGGCAGGTGCAGCAGGGCGTTGCTGGGCCGCTGAGTGGCCTGCCGAAGGCGGATCTGCGGGAGTTGGAGCGGGCGCTGGGGCCGGAGTTGTTCAAGTAGCGGCTTGGGTTGCGCTTGGCGGTGCGCCTGCGGCGCGGGCGTGGGGTGCGCGAGCCTGTTTCTGTGGATAGAGATGGATTTTCTTTCGCGATCCGAGGGGAAAACCAGCCTGCGGCAGGTTTTCCCCTCGGACTCCCCTTTCCTTGGCTCGGGCACCTGTTGGTGGGGAGAGCGGAAGTGCGTGGGTGGGCTGCGGTCGCGCTGCGCGCGGTCCTCGCCCCGGCATCGGGCCGTATGGGGACGGCCTGGCTGTGGTGGCTTGCGCAGGCGGCCGGCGCGCTGAGGCGCGGACCCGGCCATGCACGCCCGCGAAGGTCCGGTGGTGGCCGCGCGAGGGTGGCTGAACGTCGGGAAGATG
>CAINLT010000467.1 GCA_903850505.1 uncultured Myxococcales bacterium
CATTTGCGTCCAGACCGCCGAAACGAGCAGGAAGCAGATTGTGCAAGCCAGCAGATCGATGAACGGAACCACGTTCAAAGATGCATCGGCAACGCCGCCTTTTCCTGATGCTCCACCACCCATTGTGTCCTCGTTCCGTCTGAGAGAGTCAAAAAATCAGAGTCAATTCCGGGTCTTTTGCCCACTGACCTTGCCGGGTGCGCCTTGCGGCGGTCTCCGGAGTCAGGCAGCCCCGGAGCGCGGCACGGCAGGGTTGCTCATGCCGCGCTCCAGGAGAAGCCAGTGCAGAAAACCGATCCAGATGCCCCGCAACGTGTCTGGGCGAACCAGCGCGTTGGACGCGGGGCCGTGAAACGGGGCTTACGCCGCCGCTTCGTCCTTGATCTCGCCCATCTTGTTGCGATTGGCGACGATCAGGTTGAGCACGCGAACCGTGCCCTCGTCGATGTCCGACTTGATTTCCTTGGCCTTGGACGTCAGCACGGCGAACGAAAGCACGCCGATGATGCCCGTGAGCAGACCGAACGCCGTGCAGTTCATCGCTTCCGCGATGCCGTTGGCGAGCAGGGTCGAACGCTGCGAAGCGTCCACGTCCGGCTTACCAATGGCGCCGAACGTCGCGATCAGACCGGAAATCGTACCGAGCAGACCAGCGAGCGTGGCCGTGTTGCCGAGCAGATTCAGGTAGTCGATGCGCTTTTCAATCGCCGGGATTTCGCGGAGGTACGCTTCATCCATGGCAGCCTGAACTTCCTCATCCGAACGCTTCACCTTGAGCACGCCGGCGTGCACGATGCGCGCGAGCGGGTACTGGTACGTCGCGCAGACCTTGAGGACGCGATTGAGATCGCCCTTCAGGATCGGAACCTGGAGCAGCTTGATGAACTCTTCTTTCTTCACGCTCGAGCGGATGTAAAGCACGAAGATGCGCTCAAACATGATGGCGATGATGAAGACGAGGTGGCCAAGAATCGGCCACATGCCCCAGCCGCCCTTCTCGAAGATTTCGGCAATAGTATGAAACATCGGTTTTCTGCTCCTTAGATCCTGGGAAGACCCGGGTTGGGGTCCACGACCCCGGTTGATGCGAAACACATGAGCCCTGCACTCACTGGAGCTGGCCTTGTTCCGTCACCGCGTGGTGGAGGTGCAAGGACACAGCTGACCGCCCGCCCAGAGGACGTGCGGACCGCGGGCTAGATAACATCCGCCGGAAGTGGGGTCAAGTAGTCCAAAAACGATGGCGCGCAAGCGACACAAGCATGGCACACGGCGTTGACGATGCGTGGGGCAAAGTGCTGTGATGCGGCGCCTGAACGACCGGAGGTCCTATGCGCCGTAGCGATATTGAAGAGATCGAGTACTTGCTGGATGAAAACCCCGCTGAAGCCGTGGCTTTCTGTCTGAAGCTGATTCCGGAGATGGGCGCTGACCCTGACCTCTGGGCGTGGCTCGCGGACGCGCACGTGGCGGCTGGCACCTATGATGAAGCTTTGAAAGCGCTGGCGAAGTACGTGCAGCTGGATCCCGATTGGTTGGAAGCCTACACTTGGCGCGCAGAATTGCTGGCCGATCTGGGGCGCTTTGATGCCAGCCGTGTGGAACTGGAGGTGGCGCGTGCGATCGACAGCGAGGATCCGCGTTTGCTGCGCGCTGAGGCGCTGTCCTTGGAGCTGCAGGGCCGTTTCCCTGAAGCCGACGAGCGCTACGCCGCCGCTGCCGAGGTTGACCCAGCGATGCCCGCTCCCGCGCGCTTTGAACGGGGCGCGGCGCGGCAGGCGATCCAGCGCGTGTTGCGGCAGGTGGCGAAGGAAGGCTTGAAGCTGACGGCTGTGTTCGAGGAGATCCCCAAGAAGGCGGACGGCGGGCGGATGCTCAGCCGGTCCCTGGATTTGCTGGATAACGGTACGGTTGCGGTGTATCTGCGCAACCTGGAACGCGAGCTGATCGAGGGTTCGAGCGTCGACGAGCTGGAGCTGCTGTTTGAAGAGCGGCTCGCGGCGTTGGTTGAAGCGAACTAGCCGTGTGCTTCAGGCGTTTTTGGACCTGCCCCTAGACGAGCTCAAACGCCGAAGCGACGCCCTGACCGACGCCCACGCAAAGCGACGCGATGCCGCGCTTGGTGCCGCTGCGGCGCATCTCGTGGATCAGGGTGCCGGCGATGCGGGCGCCGGAGCAGCCGAGCGGGTGGCCGATCGCGATCGCGCCGCCATTGACGTTGACGCGCGCGGCGTCGATCGGCCAATGCGACAGGACGGCGAGGGCTTGGGCGGCGAAGGCTTCGTTCAGCTCGACCAGGCCGATGTCCGACCACTGCCAGTCCAGCCGCTGCAGGAGCTTGGCGACCGCGGGGACCGGACCAATGCCCATGAAGCGCGGATCCACGCCGGCCGCAGCGCCGCCTGTCCAGCGTGCCATTGCCTTGAAACCATGGCGCTTGAGCGCCGCTTCTGAGCAAAGAAGCAAGCCTGCCGCGCCGTCGTTCAGGGTCGAGCTGTTGCCCGCCGTGACGCTGCCGCCTGCGCGAAATGCTGGGCGAAGCTTGGCCAGGGCGGCCATCGTCGAATCCGGGCGCGGGCACTCATCGGCCGCAACCGTCGCCGTCGTCTTTCCAACGGTCGTCTGGACCGCGACAAGTTCATCGGCAAAACGGCCGTTGGCATGCGCCCTTACCGCTTTCTCATGGCTCGTCACGGCAAAACGATCCTGCGCTTCCCGAGCGATCGCGTATTTCTCCGCCACGTTCTCGGCCGTCTCGCCCATTGGCTCCAGCGGGAAGCGCGCCTCCAGCCGCGGATTGGGATACCGCCAGCCCAGCGCCGTGTCGTACATCACGTTGTTGCCGCGCGGCGGCTCCGTGAACGGCTTGGGCACCGACCACGGCGCGCGCGACATGCTCTCCACCCCGCCCGCGAGCACGATGTCCGCCTCGCCCAGCGCAATCATCCGCCCAGCCGCGTGAATGGCATCCAGCCCCGACGCGCACAGCCGGTTCAGCGTGAACGCCGGGATTTCGTACGGAAGGCCCGCCGACAGCAGCGCCATGCGCGCGACGTTGCGGTTATCCTCGCCGGCCTGGTTGGCGCAACCGAGGATGACTTCATCGATCGCTTCCTCTGGCACGCCGTTGCGCGCCACGAGCGCCCGCAGGATTTGACCCGCCAGATCGTCGGGCCGCACGGTCGCCAGACCGCCGCCAAAGCGTCCGACTGCGGTCCGTGCCGCATCCACGACGTAGACGGGCTGACTCATGGGTTGCCCCCGCTCTCCACCGTCATCTGCCAGGACGCGAGCACTTCCGGCCGCAGCTGCGCGCGGACGGTATGCGCAAAGGCGGGCGCCGCGAGCAGCGGCCGCTGGACATCGCGCATCAGGCGGGCAACCGCCAGCGCCCGCAGCATCTCTTCGCGCTGGCTCATCTGATGGCGCAGCCACGCTTCGATCTCCAACCGGCCGGCGTAGTTGTTCCGGCGGTCGGCGTCGAACCAGCTCTCGAGCCAGCCCTCCAGCTTCGCCGTGAGCGCCGCCTGGGCCTCCGCATTGTCGCGGGCGGCGCGGATTTCTGCCGTCAGCGCCGCCGTCGCCGCTTTGCGCAGCGCGCGGGCATCCAGCAAGTCGGCTGTCACGGCGCACGTCGCCGCCGTCGACTCCAGATGCGCCGTCAGCAGCGCCTCATCGGCCGCGTCGAGGTTGAACTCGATCTCGCCCAGCGGCTCCACGTCCGCGAGAATCCGCCGCGCGTCCGCCTGATCGCCTTCCCAGCCAATTTGCCGCGCGTCGCGCCGATCCGTGCCCCAGCGCAGCCGACTCGCGGCAAAAGCTTCTGGGACGTCAATCACTTCCCCGTGGAAGCTGCCGCGCATCTTGTCGACGATCTCCCGGTGCGCCGTCCGCGACAGGTGCGGCATGAAATACACGGAGTGCAGGCCATCGGTGTCGTGCACAAAGCCCGCGAGGCACCACGAGCCCTCCGCCGCGGCCCATCCGCCCATCATCAGCAGTTGATTGCCGTCGGCGTCAAACGTCGAGGCATAGGAAGGCAGCGGCTCCGGCTTGGCCGCCAGGCTCACCGGCGCGCGCGTCTGCACGCGATCGGGCACGGCGATGCCGCGCTGCTTGGCGCGAAACAGCAGCTTGCGGGCGTGCTTGGTCACGGCCTTGTTCGCCGCATGTTCAGCCAGCAGGTCGACGAGCCCCAGCAGGCCGCGGGTATCCGCTTCGACAAGCAGCGCCATCTCGACATCGGATTGCAGCGCAGGCGTGAGCGCCGCCGGGATCGCCGGGATCTGGCCGCTCAGCAGGGCCGACGCGCGGGCCACTTCCGTGACGCGATCTTTGGGCGCTTGGCCCGTCTGTAGCCAGCCGCGAGCGGTCTGGGTTGGCTTCGAATCAGGCATGTGAAGCCTCCGGTGTTGGGGTTGGGTCTTGCCGCGCAGCGCGCGCCGCAGTGAGTTCGGCTTCCACGTCCGCAAGCGAACGTTGCAGGAAATTGGGATCGGCGAGCAGGCCGCACACGACGCGCAGCCGCGCCAAGGTCAGCGCGCGGCCGAGGACCTGCAGGCTCTCAAACAGCGGCGGCGCTGCGGGCCGGCCCATCGCCGCGACGCGGATCGCCATCAGCCCATCGCCAATCGCCACGCCCGCCTTGTCGCAGGCCGCGCGCAGTGGCGCTTCAATGGCCGCCGGTTGCCAGTCGATGACCGTCTCAAGCTGCGCCAGGCAATCCTCAAAGAACGCCCGCGAGGCCGCACGCGTCAGCCGCACCGCCGTCTTCTTGCGGCTCGTCGCGCCCACCACGAAGTAGCGGGCGTTGAGGCCATACTCCAGCGTGCCGCGAAAGAACGCGCCTGCGTGGTCACCATAGTCGCCCAGCGACGTGACCCGCTCCTGCACCAAATGCGCCGCTTGGCCGTGACGGCCATCTTCGCGCTGGAACGCCACAACGCGATCCGCCAGCGCTTCCGGCGTCATCGCGCGCAGGTACAGGCCGTTCAACCAGTCCAGCTTCTGCAGGTCAAAAACCGGCCCACCCAGCGACACGCGCTGCAGGTCGAGGTCGGAGATGAACTCGTCGAGCGTGAACTTCTCCACGTCCTGGCCTTGCTCGTCCTTGCGCGAGTAGCCCATCAGCCCGAGGAAATTCAGCAGCGCTTCCGGCAGGATGCCCGCGCGCTGGTAATACTCCAGGCTCGTCGGGTTCTTGCGCTTGGAAATCTTGGACTTGTCGGCGTTGCGCAGCAGCGGCATGTGGGCGAAAACCGGCGGATCCCAGCCAAACGCCGCGTAAAGCGCCAGGTGCTTGGGCGTCGAGTTCAGCCACTCCTCGGCGCGGATCACGTGCGTAATCGCCATCAGGTGGTCGTCCACGACGTTGGCGAGGTGATACGTCGGCAAGCCGTCGGTCTTCATCAGCACTTGGTCGTCGATTTGGCCGTTGTCATAGACCACGCCGCCCCGCAGCGCATCGGGCACCACGGTCTCCCCACCTTGCGGGAATTTCAGGCGCACCACGTGCGGCTCGTTGACCGCGCGCGCGTCGGACTCATGCGGATCCAGGTGACGGCAAAACCCGTCGTACCGCGCCGTTTCCTTGCGCGCCCGCTGCTCCTCGCGCACGTGATCGAGCCGCTCCGCTGTGCAAAAGCACCGGTACGCGTCGCCGCTGTCCAGCAGCAACTGGACGTGCGTGCGGTAGATGTCGCTGCGCTCGCTCTGGCGATATGGGCCAAACGCGCCGCCGATGTCCGGACCTTCATCCCACTGCAGCCCGGCCCAGCGGAGCGACCGGTAGATCGCCTCTTCGCTCTGGCGCGTGGAGCGCTTCTGGTCCGTATCCTCGACGCGCAGCACGAATTGGCCGCCATGCGAGCGCGCGAACGCGAGGTTGAACAGACCGATGTAGGCGGTGCCGACGTGCGGGTCGCCGGTCGGACTGGGCGCAACACGGACGCGGACGGGTTTTTTGCTCACTGGAATCGGCATTTCACGGCCTGGCTGCCCCGGCGGACGGGGTCACAAAGGTTGGCGGGTCCGCGGGCTTGGGTCAAGCCGCGCGGGGGTCAGCTTCAGCGTCGCGCAAGAACGCCTGGACAGACGGGTGCGCGCGCGGGTTCTCAGCAGGCGGCGGCGGCACGGAGAGCAGCGCTTCCAGGCGATCCGCGGCGGGTTGCAGTTGGTCGTTCACGACGATGTGCCACGGCGCCGGTGAGTCGCACACGGCGTGCAGCTCCAACCGCGCGGTCCGCAGGCGCCGCCGCACGATCTCCGGCGTCTCGGTGCCGCGCGCCAGAAGGCGATCGACAAGCACCTGCCAGCTCGGCGGCAGGAGGAACGCGAGGCGCACCTCATCGGGATAGAGCCGCCACAGGTTGTGGGCGCCGACGATGTCGATGTCGAACAGGGCCACCTTGCCATCCTGATGCAGCCGGCCGATTTCCGCCCGCGACGTGCCGTAGAGGTTGCCGTGGACTTCCGCCCATTCGGCGAAACCGCCCTGATCGCGCAGGTGCTCGAACGTCGGCCGATCGACAAAGTAGTAGTCGACGCCATCGATTTCATTGGGTCGCATCGGCCGCGTCGTGTGGCTGACGGAGAACGCCCTTCGACCCGGCGCGCGGGTCTGCAGCAGGTGCGCCAACGTCGTCTTGCCGGCGCCTGCCGGGCCGACGAGTACCAACAACGTGCCCTGATTCACGGCTACTTCGCTGGTGCGGCAGCAGGCGCCGCTGGGGGAACGGGTTCAGCGGGCTTGTCGGCCGGCTTCTCGTCCGCAGGTTTGGCCGCCGCGGTCTTGCTGGCATCGCCCGCGCCGAATTCATCGCCGGCCAGCGGTTCCGGCAGCTTGGCGCCGCCGCCCTGCATCAACTCGCGCACGAGTTCCTGAACCTGACCGAGCGTCTCCGCCTTGCGACCGTTGACGTAAAACGTCGGCGTGCCGTCGAGGCCCGCTTCATCGCCGGCCTTCACGTCGGCGTCGACGGCTGCCTTGGAGGCGGGGCTCGCAAAATCGGCAAGGAACTTCTTCATGTCCAAGCCGGCCTTGACCGCGAGCTTCTTGACCGACTCCCAATCCAGCCCGTCGGCGTTGGCAAACATCAGGTCATGCATTTCCCAGAACTTGTCCTGCTGTTGGGCGGCCCACGCAGCGCGCGCGGCGCCTTCCGCGTTGGGGTGCGCCAACTTGAGCGGGAAGAAGCGGTAGTAGAGCGCAAACTCGTAGTGCTTCTGCAGCTTCTCCAGCGGACCGACGGCGCGGCGGCAGAACGGGCACTCAAAGTCGCTGAACTCCGTGACAACGACCTTGGCGTCGGCTGGACCACGGCGCGGCGCCCGGCTGTTGTCGATTTGCACCAGCGTGTTGATGCGCTCGACTTCCTTGAGCAGCTGCGCAATCGCGGCCTTCTTGCCCGCGCCGGCCTGCAGATACGTGATCAGCGTCTGCGTCAGCTTGAGCGCCACCGGACAATCGCCCGCCTCAAGCGCCGTCGCGAACGAGCGCGGCTTGCCGCATGGGTCGAATTGCTCGGTCAGGATCTCACCGAGCAGCTTCTTCTCAGCCGCGTCCAAATCCTTGGCATCCACGACCTTGGGCAGGGAAGACGCGACGGGCGCAGCCGTTGGCGTCGCGGCTGCGGGCTGCGCGGCAGGCTCTGGCGGCAACTCACGGCCTTGCGTCTCAACCGAGGCGCTGTGCGACGATTCCGCATGTTTGCAGCCTGAGAGGCCGGCAACAGCGGTCAACATCATGAAAAGAGGCAGAATATGCGTGGTGTGTGACAGCTTCATCGTCTAAAATTCCTCCGACGCGGACGTCGCGGGGGTCGCCGCGGACGGCGCAACACGGTAGCATGCAGCCCACTCGCCTGTCGATTCCGGCGATGCGGATGGCAATGGCGCGGGTTCTCATCGCATTGGGTTCAAACCTTGGGGACGCAGAGCGGCACGTGCGCGCAGGCTGGCGTGCGGTCGTGGGCCTGCTTTCCCTCCGCGATGCCCATCTAAGTCGGCTGTTTCATTCGGATCCGGCGGAAGGTGTGGGTGGCGGCGCGTTCGTTAACGCCGTGGGCGTCGGGGAGACGAGCCTTCCGCCGCAGACCGTGCTGACCGTGCTTCTGGCGATCGAGCGCAGCCTTGGGCGCGATCGTCAGCGGGAAGGCTTGGCGCGCGCGCGGTCCCTGGACCTCGATCTGCTCGATTGGCAGGGCGTGCGCGTGGACGAAGCCAACTTGCAGCTGCCCCATCCGCGCATGGCGCAGCGCGATTTCGTGCTGTTGCCGCTGGCAGAGGTCGCGCCCACCTTCGTCGATGCGCGCTCCGGTGAATCGATCGACGCACTGTTGGCTCGCCTGCCGCGCCACTGGACAACCGCACCATGCGCGCTCTGATGCTGCCTCTCCTGTTGCTGCTCGCGTGTGAGCATCGGCCGCCGCCCGCGTCGCCGTTCCAGCCGGCTGGCCAGACGCCGCCGCCCTTGGTGCTGCACGAAGTGGAACTGCCGCCGATGGCCGAGTTGGACGTGCTGTTTGACGGGCTGAACGCGATGGGCGCCCAACAGCACGTGTGGACGATGCTCGCGGCGTACCTGCAGCGCGTCGACAGCCACGAGCTGGCGCAGAATCCGGCGGCGCGGCGGCTCGTTGCCAATGCGGTGGTGCGCATGTCCCACGCGCCGGATTTCATGGAGCACTTCGCGGCGATCCGCAAGGCGGTGGACACCCTGCTGGCGGTCGCGCCGGACGCGCCGGAGACGCACTTTTGTCGGGCGTACCTGCGCTGGATCCTGCTGGCGGACGGGCAAGGTGGGCTGCGGATGGGCGAGCTCACGCCGCGCGTGGTGCAGGATCTCGCCGGTGATCTGCGCGTGCTCACGCAGCGTTTTCCGGATTGGCGCGGTCCGGGCGACTTCACCGCGGATCGTTTGCGTCTGGAGCTCGCGCGCGTTGACGCCTTGCTCGCCACGGTCGCGCCGCGCGCCGCAACGGAGACCGCCCCTTGAACCGAAAGACCTTGTGGACAGCTCTGGCGCTCCTGACCCTCGTGCTCGTCGGCGCGGCGCTTTTTGCCGACGTCGGCAAGCTGCAAGCCGCCGCGCTCCAGTATCCGTTTGCGATGCTGCTGCCGGCGTGCGCGCTCGTGCTTGGCAACTACACGCTGCGGTCGATCCGCTTTCGCCGCTACCTCAACGCGCTGGGCATCTACGTCACGCCGATGGAGGCGTGGCTGGTCTTCGTGAGCGGCTTCCTGCTGACCGTGACGCCGGGCAAGATGGGGGAAATCTTCAAAGGCTTCCTGCTCAACGAACGGCGCGGCACGCCGATCCCGGAAGTGGCGAGCTCCGTCGTCGCCGAACGCTTCACCGATGTCGTCGGCCTCCTGGCGATCGCGGCCATCGGCGTTGCGCAGTACGGCGCCCACACAGTCCTGTTTCTCGGCGTGCTCGGCCTTTGCCTCGGCTTCCTGTTGGCGATCGCGCATCCGCGGTTCCTGCCGTGGCTCCTGGACGCGCTGGCCGCGCGCGTGGAGGCGCATCCGCGTCTCGCGCGGATCGTCGCGGTGGGTCGGCGTGTGCATGCGGTGCTGAAGATCCTGTGCGCGCCGCGGCTGCTGTTGGAAGGCGTGGCGCTCGCGGCGTTGGCGTGGCTGCTGGAGGCGATTGCTTTTCGCTTGCTGCTCAACGGCGTCGATGCGACCGGCGGTTTGGGACCGGCGATCGTTGTGTACGCGATGGCGACGCTCTTTGGTGCCGTGTCGATGCTGCCCGGCGGCGTAGGTTCGACCGAAGCGGTGATGGTCGCGCTGCTCCTGGCGCCGGCGTTGGGCCTGAACCTCGCCAAGCCGGAGGCGACGCTCGTGACGCTGCTGATCCGGTTTTGTACGCTCTGGTTTGGAGTGGGCACTGGCGCGCTGGCGCTGTTTGTCCTGCGCCGCACACCGGTCAAGAATCCGTGACTGCCGCGCCGCGGCTGATCGCGCTCCAGGTCTTCGCGCGGCCGCGGCTTGCCGGTTTGGCGTCGGGACGGGCGCATTGGCGCTCTTCGTCCTGCGCCGCACGCCGGTCAAGAATCCGTAGCGCTACTTGAGCCGCTGCCGATCGTCGGGCGTGCCGATGTCCTGCTTCTCGTCCGTCAGCTTGCGCGCGGCGAAGGCCTTCAGCTGCGTCCGATCCAGCAGGCGCATGGCGTTGTCCCGGTAGATCTTTTGCAGGATGGGCGCGGGCAGGTCGATCGCGTCCACTTTCCAGTTGCCCTGAATCGGACTCGGGTGGGCAATCTGCTGCTGGGCGGTCTCCAGGAAGCGGAAATGCGCCTCGTAGAACGGCCGCACGTCGGGCAGTTGCGGCTCCACCGCGCCGTTTGAGCCGAGCATCAGGAAGTCCGATCCGATGCCAATGTCCGTGCCAAACACGATTCGATCCTGCCACTTGGTGAAAAACGCCCGGAGCTTGGCGGCAGGATGGCGGCCAAATTCGCCGATCCGCGCCGCGAGATCGATGTATACGTTGTCGTTGCGCGCCAGCACACCGTCCACGTAGTCGAGATCCTCGGCGGCATTGCCAAAATGCACGGCGACGAACGTCGTGCGCGGATTGGCGCGGTACATCCGCTCCGCGGCTTGCAGCAACTCGGGCCACGATGGCGGCTTGAGGCGCGGCGGCACTTCGGCGGCCAGCTCGGGCGGAATCGGCCCGTAGGCCCAACCTGGATGCACTTTCAGCTCGTCCCATCGCTCATTTTGCGGGTTGAGCGGCCACCAGAACGCCCGCGGATCCGCGACGTGAATCGTCACCGGGATGCCCAGGTCCGCGCATTTTTGCCACAGCGGACCGATGCGCGGATCGTCGACGGCGACCAGCTTGCCGGTGCGCTCGTCGATGGCACCGAGGCCGAGAATCTTGGCGATCTTCAGGCCGCGGAATTCGTACCGCGTGACGGCTTCATCCAGTCGGCCCGCCTCGCGCTTGGCCCAGTCCGGATCGCCAAAGCCCGACCAGTCCGGGTTCATGAAGTTCAGCACCCGCCCGCCAAGCGTGTCCGCGAGGATCTTGGCCTCCAGCCACTGCGAAGGCCCGCGGCGATAGGAACCGCCTGAGAGGTTGATCATCAGCTCGATACCGTTCTCCCGCATGATGCGCTGGATGCGCTCCTGGCCGTCGAGGCTCAGGTGCGTGTGGAAGTCGATGAGGAGCGGGCGTTGGTAGCCCGGCCGCTCCGAAACCGGCGGCGCGAGCTCAAGCACGCTGACAGTCGGCGCGATCGGCGGCGCTACCGCGGCTGCGACAGGTGCGGCCGTTGCGTGGACATCGGGCGCGACCGCGACAGTCGGGGCCACCGGCGCATGCGGCCGACAACCACCCACGAGCGCGGCGGCGAGAAGCAGGGGCATCAAGCGCTTCATGTTGGACGCTTGCGCGTGGTGCGCTGTTCAATGGGCTTGCGCCAGTCGTTGCCCTGGAAAATCCGCTGGACGTAGATGCCCGGCGTGTGCACGTGGTCGGGATCAATCTCGCCCGGCTCGACGAGATGCTCGACTTCCGCGATGGTGATCTTGCCCGCGGTCGCGATCATCGGCCCGAACGCCTGCGCGGTTTTGCGGTACACGAGGTTGCCGTGGCGATCGCCCTTCCAGGCTTTGACGAACGCAAAGTCGCCCTTGAGCGCGGTCTCCAGCACGCAGAGCTTGCCGCCGAACATCCGCTGCTCCTTGCCTTCCGCCACCTGCGTGCCCGCGCCCGTGGGGGTGAAGAACGCCGGAATGCCCGCGCCGCCCGCGCGAATCCGCTCCGCCAGCGTTCCTTGCGGATTGAGCTCAACTTCCAGCTCGCCGGCCAGAAACTGACGCTCGAATTCCTTGTTCTCGCCCACGTAGCTGGAGACCATCTTGCGGACTTGTCGCGCCTGCAAAAGCACGCCCAAACCGTCGTTGGTCGTGCCGCAGTTGTTGGAGATGAGGGTCAAATCGCGGGTGCCGCGCTCATGCACCGCGCGGATCAAGTGTTCCGGGTTGCCGGAAAGGCCAAAACCGGCGACCAGCACGGTGGCCCCGTCGGTCAGGTCCTGGATGGCGTCCGTGGCGTTGGCAAATACCTTGTTCATGCAGACCTCGCGTCGTGACCGGATGCACGTCGCCGCTGGCCCTGCCGATAGCATGACGGCCCAAGACGGTCAACGCTCGCCGCGGCCTTTTGTCCCCATGCGCGCTTCCGCGGCAGCCTGCGCTTCATCCAGATGCGCCTGTACCGGCACCAGGAGTTCATCCGTCGCCGCCCGCAGCTCGGAGGCTTCCTCGGGCGTCAGCGGCGCCTTGACCGTCGCTGCGATCGCCGCCATCAGCCGCGCGCGCTTGGCCAGCAACTCGTTCAAGCCACCGCGGTTGACCGCGAGGCCGATGTCCGCAGAGAGTCCGTCCAGTTCCTGAATCTGCTTGTGCACGAGCTGCATCTGCGCCGTGAAATCCGGGCAGGGCGGCAGGACCGCGGTCCGCAGCAGCCAATCCGCCCGCCGCACCTGGCTTTCCAGCCGCTCCGTGATTTCGCGCGTCAGCGCTTCGGCGTTCTTGCGCCCCGGCACTTTGGCGGAATCGTGGTACAGCGAGTGCGTCGATGCCTCCAGCCGCGCCAGCCGTTGCAGCAGGTCCGCGCGCCGGGCCGAGTCCGCGCCCGCGCTGCGCGTCTGGGCGATAATCGCATCCGTCTCGGCCAACAGATCATCGATCTGGTTGTGAAACTGCTTGACCTGGCTCGCCACTTCAGCGGCGACCGCGGTCTCCACCTTGGCGAGGATCTGCGCCCACTTGTGCTCCAGCGGCGCGAGCTTGCTCTTGCGGTAGGCGTCCAACTGCTTGCGCTCGGACTTGGTCAACGCGCTCTCGCGATCCGCCGTCTCGTCCTGCATCGCGCTGTTGAGCGTCTGGTAGTTCTCGGCGATTTCCTTGATCTTGCGCGAGTCGTCGCCCGCCGCCTGCACGTCGAGGATCAGCTGTTCCAGCATCTCCCCCGCGCGGTTGGCCTGCGCCATGGCGTCAAACAGGGACGCGCCGTCGTGCGCGCTGCCGTGCTTGGCACCCTTGGCGTGCTTCTCCGCGTGCACCTTTGGCGCCTTGGGCTTGCGCTTGCCGGCCTCGGCGGGCAGCGCCGTCAGTGCGAGGGGCAACACGATCAGGAGCGAAACAAGCGTGCGATTCCACATGACAACCTCAGCCAAAGCGCCGGGACAATAGCCGACACGCTTGCTGCGTGCCTCACTCTTTCACATTCGCACACGGTTGCGCGGGAGCGCGGGCGGCGTGCGCCAAAAAGCACACGAGGCGGCCGGTTTGACCCGACCGCCTCGCGTAAAAACGCAGTAAGCGAGCTTACTTCGCGGCAGGAGCCGCCGGAGCAGCGGCCGGAGCCGCCGGGGCCGGAGCCGCGCCAGCCGGAGCCGCCGTCGGGGTGACGCCGCCCGGGGCCTGCGCCGCCTGGGCCTTCATCATCGCCGCCATCAGCTTGCCCATCAGCGGACCAATCTTCTCACGGCCGTAACCCTCAAGGGCCTTCTTCTCGTCGTCGGTGAGCACTTTCTGCAGCGCTTCGCCTTCGGTCTTCATCGCTTCGCCGTTCTTCTTGAAGTTCTCGCCGATCTCTTTGATCTTCGCGGTGTCGTTGCCGGCCGCTTCCACGTCCGCAACCATCTTGTTCAGCGCGTCGGCCATCTTGTCGACCATGGCCTTCGCCTTGGTCAGGTTCTCGGAACCGCCAGCCGGGGCCGGAGCCGCAGCAGCGTCAGCGCCAGCAGCCGGGGCCGCAGCGGCAGCCGCGCCGTCGGCGGGCTTGGCTTCTTCTTTCTTGCAGCCGGTCAGCGAAATCGCGGCGGCCATCGTCAGGGCCATCAGGCCGCGAAGATTCAGGTTCAACATGTGCTCACTCCTTGAAAATTTCGCACGCGTGGTGCGCTCGATTGTCTGGGCTCGTCGAAGAGTTGTTCTCGCGATCCCGTGAAAGACTCTTGCCTTCTGAAAGACTGCAGCCTTTCACAAAAACGCCGACGGGGAGGATCTCACGACCCTCCCCGCCGGTGTTACCGTTCAGCGACCTTCTGTTCTTGCGAACGTCTGGTTTCGCTGGGTCTTACTTGGCAGCCGGAGCGGCCGGAGCGGCCGGAGCCGGGGCAGCCGGAGCGGCGGCCGGAGCGGCTTCCGCCGGCTTGGCGGCTTCAGCAGCCGGGGCAGCCGGAGCAGCCGGGGCAGCAGCGGCGGCCGGGGCAGCCGGAGCGGCCGGGGCAGCAGGAGCCGGAGCAGCGGCCGGAGCGGCTTCAGCCGGCTTGGCCTCTTCCTTCTTCTCTTCGGCCTTGGGCTCTTCAGCC
>CAINLT010000468.1 GCA_903850505.1 uncultured Myxococcales bacterium
ACGCCCACGTTCATGATCGGCTACAACGACGCGTGGTCGGTGACAGCTTCCGCGCGCATTCCGGTCTACCGGTTCGTCAATGGCGAGCAGCCGGTGCAGTACACGAGCTTCTTCTTTGGCCTGAACTGGTCGTGGAGTTCAGCGCCCAAGGCCGCAGAGCTGGGAAAAACGGCAGAGCGCGGCCAAGCGCCGACGACAGCCGAGATCGGCAAGCTGCTGGTGCCGGGCAAGTACACGCTGATCGACTACTGGGCGACCTGGTGCGAGCCGTGCGGCCGTCTGGGCGTCAAGTTGGAGCAGGAGTTGCCGGCCAAGCTGGGCGTCGCGCTGGCGCGTGTGGATGCGACCGCGTGGGAGGCCGAAGACTGGGCCAAGTACCTGCCAGGCGCGCCAGGAATTCCGGTGCTGGACGTGTACGACCGCGAGGGCAAGCTGATCGTGCGCCTGCAAGGTGACGACTGTTTTGGCTACGCCGCGCACCTTCCGGCTGACGCCACGCAGGTGACGCCGTAACGTTCAGAAGCCAAGCAACACGGGCTCGCGCTCCAGAACGACGCCCGACGCCGCGAAAACGCGCGCGGCGACTTCCTCCGCAAACGCCAGGACATCGGCCGCTGACGCGCCGCCGCGGTTGACGAGCGCGAGCGTGTGCTTGCGCGACAATCCAACGCGCCCGTTGCCAAAGCCGCGCTCCATGCCGCTGCGTTCAATGAGCCACGCCGCAGAGAGCTTCACGCGGTCGCCAGCGGGCCACGCGGGCATCGTCCCCGAGCCCGCCATGCGAACGTGGACGGTCTCGGCGGTCGCGCGATCGACGACGGGATTGACGAAGAACGAGCCGGCGCTGCGGCTGTCCGGGTCCGCTGCATCGACGACCATGCCTTTGGCGCGCCGCAGTGCCAGGACCGCGCCGCGCACAGCCTGCAGCCCGACTGCGCCGCTGGGCAGCGCCATCTCGCGCGTCGCCTCCGCGACCTGCGCGTATTTGCAGCATGGCGCGCCGTTGACTGCCAGCCGGAGCCAGACGCGCGTGACAATCCAGCGGCCGGGCGTGCGCTTCCAGACGCTGTCGCGGTAGCCAAATGCGCAGTCCGCGGCGGGCCACTCGGCCACGTTGCCGTCCGCCGTGTCGAGCACTTCCACGCGGTCCACGACGTCGCCGACCTCCTGGCCGTACGCGCCGATATTCTGGATCGGCGCGGAGCCGACAAGACCCGGGATGCCCGACAGGCACTCGAGGCCGCCGAGCCCGCGCGCCACCGTCCACGCCACCAGCTCGTCCCACGGCACGCCCGCGTCGGCGGCAATCACCTGCGTCGCGCCGTCCTGCGCCACCGCGTCCAGACCACGCCCGGTCGGCTGCAGCACAAGTCCGGGCAGTCCGGCATCCGCGACAATCACGTTGCTCCCGCCGCCCAGCAGCCACCACGGGCATCGCCGTTCGGCGGCAAACTTTAGCCCGTCGCGCAGTTCCGTCACGGAGCGCCACGGCAGCAGCCAACGCGCTGGGCCGCCCACGCCCAGTGTCGTCAGGCCGCCAAGCGCAACATTCGCCTGCAGGCCGTCAAGCGCCACTGGCCATCCTCACTTCTGCGAGCAACTCCGGGCCGTAGGTCGCGGCCTTCTGCGCGCCAATCCCCGGCACCGCCATGAGCGCCGCCAGCGTCTGCGGCAACGCCGCGGCGATCTCCAACAGCGTCGCATCGCGCAGGATGACAAACGCCGGCACGCCCTGCGCCCGCGCGCGGCCCAGCCGCCAGGCCTTGAGCCGGTCAATCACCGCCGGGTCCGCATCGCCGTGCATCACTGCCGCCGTCTTCACGCGGCGCACCGGCTTGGCCTTGCGCGCGAGCGACGCCGACTCCTTGTGCTCCGCCTCAATCAGCACGTCACCGAGCCAATCTTCGCCGTCAGTCAGCGCCCCGGGCGTCAGCTTGACGGTCGCATAGCGAATCGTCTGGCCCGTCTGGTTCTCAAACGCATCCTCGCTCAGCTCCACCAGCCCTGCGCGATCCAGCGCCGCCAGCAGCCGGTCAAACAGCTTGCGATCCAGCACTTCCCCAAACTCCTCGCGGTGCAGCTTGGCCGTTCCCATCGCGCGGCGCGGCACGGCTGCGAGGATGCGCGCCAACAGCCGCCGCTCCATGCCGTCCGGACCGCGCGAACGCCGCACGACGGACGCTTCCGGCGCGCAGTGATCACAGCGCCCACACGTGGTCTTCGCGTCCCCGTGGTCGCCAAAATAGCGGATGAGCGCCTGCATGCGGCACCCCGTCGCGCGGGCAAACGTGAACACTTCGCCGATCTGCGCCTCGCGGTGCAGGCGCTGCTTGGTGTAGGCGACCGACCAGTTCGTCGTCTCGGGCCGCGGGCGCACCACGTCGTCCAGATCCAGCGTGACGGACAGTTGCCCCCACAGCTTCTCCAGCGCCGCCTCTGCGACCTGCAAGTCCAGACCGCTGCGCCGCAACAGCGTGTCGCGCTCCACGCCCTCGGCGGGAATCTGCTCGCGCAGCTTCTCCAGCACGCTCAGCGGCGGATAGGCGCGGTCAAAAAAGTGCGTATGCAAGTGGCGATCCGCGGTGCTCCACAGCGTGATCGCATAAGCCTCCTGACCATCGCGACCCGCGCGGCCGATCTCCTGGTAGTAGCTCTCAATCGACCCCGGCAGGCCGAGGTGGACAACCGTGCGGATGTCCGCCTTGTCCACGCCCATGCCAAACGCCACGGTCGCGACGACGACGTCCAGCTTGCCTTCCTGGAACTTGTCCTGCACCTGCCCGCGGCGATCCGCGCTCATGCCGGCATGGTAGCCATCGGCCTTCACGTCCTTGGCCAGGATCGCCACAAGCTCGTCGACCTTCACGCGGCTCGGCACGTACGCAATCGCCGGCCGTCGCGCCGGATCCCGCAGGATCTCCGCGACTTTCTCCATGCGCGCGCCTGGCGCCATGTCCACCATCTCCACGGCGAGGTTGTCCCGGCGGAACCCGCGGATGAAGCGATTGGCATCCGGAATGCCCAGTTGCGCGACGATGTCGTTCTGGACCCGCACCGTGGCCGTCGCCGTGAGCGCGATCGTCGGCGTCCCCGCGGCGCGCAGCTCCGGCAAGCGCTCGCCCAGCAGGCGGTAGTCCGGGCGGAAATCGTGGCCCCACATGGAGATGCAATGCGCTTCGTCCACCGCGATCAGGTTGGGCGGCCGCTGCATCAGCCGCGGCACAAAGCCCGGCACGCGCAGGCGCTCGGGCGCGAGGATCAGGAACTCCAATTCACCGTCCAGCCAGCGCTTCAGCGCGTTCTGCGAGTCGCTGCGGGCGCGGCCTGAATGGATGCGATCGGCGGCGATACCGTTGGCCAGCAGCTTCTGGCACTGATCTTCCATGAGCGCGATGAGCGGGCTGATCACCAGCACGCCGCCGCGGCCGGGCACCTGCATCTGCCGGGCGATGCCAGGCAGCTGGTAGCACAGCGACTTGCCGCCGCCCGTCGGCATCACGAGCAGGGAATCCTCGCCGCGCGTCACGGCCTCGCACACTTCGCGCTGGTGCGGGCGAAAGCGCTCCAGGTGGAAGCGGTCGTGGAGGATGGCGTCGAGATCGGGCAGGGCAAGCAGGGTCATGGCCGCCGGAGTGGAGCGCATCTGAGGTGGGACTGCAAGCATCGTTTTCGTCCGAGGCGGCAAAGAATCGCGCCAACCCATGTTCGGCGATTCGCGGTTTTTGCCGCGCCTGTTACACTGCGCGGCCATGGACACCTTGCACAAAGCTGACGTACTGGTTATCGGGTCGGGCATCGCTGGTCTCAGCTATGCACTCCATGTTGCTGAATTTGCCTCGGTCTTGCTCGTGACGAAGCGCGGCCTGGGCGATGCCAACACGGCTTGGGCGCAGGGCGGTATCGCCGCCGTTCTTGATCCGCAGTCGGACAGCTTCCAGACCCATGTGCAGGACACGCTGACGGCGGGTGCGGGTCTGTGTCGGCGCGACGTCGTTGAGATGATTGTTGAACACGGTCCGGCGGCGATTGCCCGGCTCATCGAACTCGGCGTGGATTTTGATCGCGGTCCTGAAGGCGATCTGCTGCTGGCGCGTGAAGGCGGCCACAGCGTCCGGCGCGTCGTGCACCACGCGGACTCCACCGGCGAGGCGATTGAACTCGCGCTGGTGGCCAAGCTCCGCCGGCATCCGAACATCCGCATCCTGGAGCAGCACCTCGCGGTCGATTTGCTGACGCGCGGGCGGATCTCCAAAGGGCGACGCGATTGCCATCCGGGCGGAAAGGGCGATCGCGTGCTGGGGGCGTACGTGCTGGACACGCGCGCGCGGCACGTGGTGTCGGTGGCGGCGCAGGTCGTGTGTCTGGCGACGGGCGGCGCGGGCAAAGTCTACCGCTACACGACAAATCCGGACGTTGCGACGGGCGATGGCCTGGCGATGGCCTGGCGGGCGGGCGCGCGCGTGGCGAACATGGAGTTCTTCCAGTTCCATCCGACCTGCCTGTTCCATCCGACGGTCAAGAACTTCCTGATCTCAGAAGCCTTGCGCGGCGAGGGCGGCTTGTTGCGCAATGCGTCCGGCGAGGCGTTCATGGAGCGCTACCACCCGCTGCGCGACTTGGCGCCGCGCGATGTGGTGGCGCGCGCCATCGACACGGAGCTTTCGCTCTCCGGCGCCGACAGCGTGTTCCTGGACATGACGCACCTGCCGCCGACGTTCCTGGAAGAGCGTTTCCCGACCATCTTCGCGACGTGCCTGAGCCTTGGCATCGACATCCGCACGCAGCCGATTCCCGTTGTCCCCGCGGCGCACTACCAATGTGGCGGCGTGCAGGTGGACATGCACGGCCAGACCAATATCGATCGCCTGCTGGCGATTGGCGAAGTCTCCTGCACGGGGCTGCACGGGGCGAACCGGCTCGCGTCCAACTCGCTGCTGGAAGGCGTCGTGTACGCGGAAAGCGCGGCGCGGCAGACGCGGCAATGGCTGGCGCAGCCCGTGGATGACGCGGGGCTGGATCTGCCCGAGTGGGAAACGGGCAGCGCAGGCGACGCCGACGAGATCGTCGTGGTGAAACAGAGCTGGGCGGAAATTCGCCAGCTGATGTGGAACTACGTGGGCATCGTGCGCACGAATCGCCGCTTGCTGCGGGCGCAACGGCGCTTGCGGCTCATCGAGCAGGAAGTGCGTGAGGATTACTGGCGTTTTCACCTGACGCCAGACCTCGTGGAACTGCGCAACATCACGGCCGTCGCGCTGCTCATTGTCGAGAGCGCGCTGTCGCGGCAGGAGTCGCGCGGGCTGCACTGGAGCGCCGATTACCCGGAAACGGACGACGAGAACTGGCTGCACGACACCGTTCGCCAGCGCTCGCCGTCGGAGTAGTCGCTACAGCCCGTGGAACGGCACGAGGATCAGGTCGTGCAGCGCGTGGACCGCCCCCGGATCCGTGCTCGTCAACTCCACGCCCGTCTGGTCCGCCGCTGGATTGGCGACGACGCCTTTGATCGCGAACGGGCAGAGCGACTCATCCGTGTAGCCATGGGCGTGGGCAAAAGCCAGATGGCAGCGCATGAACGCGAGGACCTGCGGCAGCCGCTTGGGCCCGGTGTGCAGGCGGACGCCGTTGACGAGCGTGACCATCGCGTCGCTGAGCAGCGTCGGGCAACTGAGCCGATCGCTCGGCGGGATGCCCACGCACGCGGCGTCCTCAAACTTCTCCAGCTTGACGGCGGCTTCCACGTGCTGCCTGGCGTGGCGCGCGTGGGCTTCCGCATCGGCCAGATGGCTCGCGGTCGGATTGACCGTTACCAGGATGCCTGACGCGCCTTCCGTGCCTGCCGCGCCCGCGGAGCCAATCTGGGTGAGGCGCTCTGCGTTCGGGTCGTACTGCGCCTTGTCGAGCCGCGCTTCTTTCCGCTCCTTGCTGGCTTCGGCCAGATGCTTTTCCTCGGTCGCCTCTTCCACTTGCGCGCCCGGGCCGCCGCACGCGCTCAGTGAAACACTCATCATCGTCAGGTAAATCAAATTCTTGCGCATCAAACACCTCCTCGGGCTTATAGGTAAGCACGCGGCGCAATCTGCGCATGGCAAAAATGTCGGGAGTACCTTGGCTCAGTAGCTCGGTTCGCGCAGCCAACTCGCCTGCCACTGTTGCGGCAGAAGCTCCGCGCGGTACTGACGGGCGCGCTCGGGCGTCTCGTAAATCGCCAGGTAGCGCAGGAAGTGGCCAACCACCATGCGGACGTAGTTGCGCGACTCATGCGGGCCAATATCGTCAATCATCTCGTCCAGCGCCAAATGGCGATCCCGCGACTGCCGCAGGTGGTGCTCCATCAGCATCGGCCCGCCGTTGTAGCTGGCGATCGCGAACGGCAGTTGCTCGCCAAATTTCTTGTACAGCGCGCCCAGGTATTGCCCGCCCCAGCGGATGTTGTACTGCGGCGTCATCAGCATCCAGAGCTGGTAGTCGTCGTGCGCGTCGGTCGCCAGCCGCGCGGCCGTCCGATCCAGCAGCTCCAGCAGACCGTACGCCGGCGCGCCCGAGATTAGCCACGGCTTGTAGCGCGACTCCTGCAGCATATGCGCGTAGATCATCCACTCCGGCGCGCCCGACCGCTTTGCCGCGGCCACCACATGCGTCGCGTACGCCCGCGGGTAGATCGCCCGCCAATGGTCCACAGTCTCCTTCTTGGGCGGATCCTTCAGCACCGCCTGCCACTGCGTCATCGCATCCTGGCGCTCCTCCGCGTACTGCTCCAGCGGATCGGCGAGATCACGCTCCAGTTCCGCCAGCCGCTCCTTGCCCAGCGTCTTGGTGAGCTTCTTGCGCACGGCGTCCAGCACCAGCCGCGCGCTGTCCGGCTCGCCCAGGTAGACGGCGATGCGCAGCCGCTTCAACTCCGGCGTCAGGTGCAGCCCCAGGAACGGGTCATGCGGGCGGATCGCCACCTTGGACAGATCCGGCAGCTTGGGCACGTGTTTGTCTTCGCCCCAGGACACCAGCACATCCTCCGCCAGCGCGCTGTACCAGCTCAGCGGATGGCGTTCCAGCACGGACTCCAGCATGTCGATCGCTTCCGGCCGCTTGCCGAGCTTGTCCAGGCATTTGCCCATCCAGTAGCGCGCCTTGCCGCCAACGAGCGGATTCTTGTCGCCGATCAGCGGGTCCAGCGTCTGGATCGCCAGATCGCACGCACCGCCGCGCAGTTGCCAATAGCCGACAAACCACAGGTACTTGCCGAAATCGATGCCCTTGCGATCCACGTCCAGCGCCGATTGCAGGGACGCCGCCGCCTCCAGCGACCGCCCGCCCACGTGCATGGCGCGCGCCCGGTCGTAGGCGACGTCGACGCGCTTCTCATTGCTCACGCCCGGATAGCGCTGGAACCATTTGTCGAACTCGGCGAGGCCATCGTCCAGCCGCCCCAGCTTGGTCAGGACCAGCGCGTAGGAAGTCAGCGCCTGCTGCGCCAGCGGTTCGCCATCGCCGATCGCCGCCTCCAGATACTTGGCCGCGCCGGGATAATCGTCCCGCAGCCGCTCCGTCGCGATCTTGCCCAGGTAATAGCCGACCTCGCTCTTGCGCACGCCTTTCTGCCACAGCTTCAGGCCAACCTCGCGGCAGCGCTCATACGCGCGCCGGGCGAAGAGCCGTTCCATTCGCTCATACTGCTCGACGTCGGACAGCGCCTCCTCCGGCACGAACCGCAGCGCCTCGTCAACAAACGCGCTCTCCGGATGCTTCAGGATCAGCTTGCGCCACAGCACCAGCGCATCCTGCGGGTGATTGATCGCCGTATTGCGCGCCGCCCGCGCGAGCAACTCATCGCGCGGCAGGTTCAGTTGCGACTTGGCGTACAGCGTTTGCGCAATCGCGGCGGTCTGGTCGCCGGGACTCACGCGCTCCCACAGGCGGCTGAACAGCAGATCCGCCGCCGACCAGCGGAAGTCGTCAAAGTCGCGCCGCAGCTTGTCCAAGGCGTCCAGCGCCGCGCTTGGCTTGCCCCGCGCCAGGAGCACTTCCACTTCCGCCCAGCGCCACGCCTGCGGCAGCACGGCACGAATCGCGGACGCCTGCTCGAACGCCGCCACAGCCGCTTCGCCCTTGCCCAGCCGCGCGAGCGCGCGGGCGCGCACAAAAGCCGCGATCGCCGCGACGTCCGGATCCTTGGTCGTCTTCTGGATCTCCGCGAGTTCACTTGGCAAACCGTCGAGATCCGCGACCCGCCACCGCTGCACCGCGGCGTGGAGCTTGTGCCAACTGTCGGCATGGACCGGCAACGCCAGGAAGCAACAGCTCGCCAGCAGGCCAATCGCAAGCATGTGACGCATCCGGACCACGCGCGCTCCTCGTCCGCGGCGAAGCTACCATGGATGCGCCGCGGGGGAACTTTCCTGCCTAGGCGCTTGCTGATCACGTTCGTGATCACGCCAGATATTGACGGGGATCATGAAACGCAGCGTGCTCTGCCGTCGCCGGGCAAGTCCTTGAAGTTGCGCGGAAGATTGCCAAAAGCTGTGATTTCAATAAGTTGTGTGTTGTTATCGTCAACTCCATGACAGTTTCGTGAAGATTCGCCGCTGCTTGCGCAGTTTTTTTTGCTGCCAAGGACTTGCGCACCTCCAAAAGTGGGTACATAGGAGACGAGCAGGTGCGCTGAACAGAGAACGGGACGGGCCTGGGAGTTGTGCAGAGCACGCAACAGGGGAGAGATATCATGGCTGACGAGAAGGCGAAGAAGAATTTTGTGCTGATGGAGAAGGGCGAAGACACGAACATCGTGTTCTCCAACGCCCAGCCGCGCGGCGCGGCCCTCAAGGCTGCCAACCGCGGCTACAAGGAAATCAAACTGCGCGAGCGCGGCACCAAGCGCGTTCACGTGTTCACCGGCTCGCGGGTTGAAGTGAAGGCGCCGACCAAGCGCCCGAAGTGGCTGCCCGAGAAAGTGTGGAAAGCCGTTGTGAAGAAAGTGGGCGTCGAGCACCTCTAGGCTAGACCGGGCGATGCGCAGCGCTGCGACGCGATCAAGCACCTGATTGATCGGGCCGTTCGCCGTCTTCGCGTGTTTCTTCCGCGCGCCAGCCACCTCGCGCTGGCGTCGCGATGACCCGCGCATGTCGAGCGAGGGGCCGTAGATCCCCCAAAGGTCCACGGCCCCTCCCGCTCGCTTTCCGCATGTCCGGCCCTGCCGCTCCTGCCTGAAATTTTCGACCGCCGCGCGCCAACTTCTGGCGCGGATGGCATTCAGGCGTTGACACGAGCCCGCCTTTCCATGACAGTCCGCCGGCGCTCCGTGGCGCTTGGACCGGGTAGCGTTTAGACCGACATGCAAGCCAAACACATCCGAAACTTCAGTATTATCGCGCACATCGATCACGGCAAGTCGACGATCGCGGACCGCATTCTGGAGATGACCGGCGCGGTTGAGCCCCGGCAGATGCAGGCGCAGTACCTCGATTCCATGGACATTGAGCGCGAGCGCGGCATCACCATCAAGTCGCAGGCGGTGCGGTTGAACTACCGCGCCAAAGACGGCAATGACTACGTGCTGCACCTGATCGACACGCCCGGGCACGTCGACTTTGGCTACGAAGTCTCGCGTTCGCTGGCCGCGTGTGAAGGGGCGATCCTCGTCGTGGACGCGGCGCAGGGCGTTGAAGCGCAGACGCTGGCCAATGTCTACCTTGCGCTGGACGCCAACCTGACGCTCGTGCCGGTCATCAACAAGATCGACCTGCCCGCCGCGCGACCTGAAGAAGTCTGTGAAGAAATTGAGGAAGGCATTGGCATCGACACGCGCGAAGTCGTGCTTTGCTCGGCCAAGAACGGCATTGGCATCCAGGACATTCTGGAAGCGGTCGTCAAGACGATTCCGCCGCCGGAGGGCGATCCGGACGCGCCGCTGCGGGCGATGGTGTTTGACTCGCAGTACGACGCGTATCGCGGCGTTCTCGTGCAAGTGCGCGTCATCGATGGCAAAATCAAGAAAGGCGACCGCGTCTACTTCATGGAGTCGCAGTGCGAGCAGGACGTCCTGGAGATCCGCGTGCGGACGCCCAAGGAAGTCATTGTCGACGAGCTGAACTTTGGCGAGACCGGCGTGCTGATCTGCGGCATCAAGCTGGTGCGGGACGTGCAGGTCGGTGAAACGATCACCCACGCCAAGCGCCGTGCGACGGAGAAGCTCAAGGGCTTCAAGAAAGTCCAGCAGATGGTCTACTCGGGTATTTTCCCCGTGGAATCCAACGAGTACGAGAAGCTGCGGGACGCCATCGAGAAGCTCGGGCTCAACGACTCGGCGTTCTCGTTTGAGCCGGAAACGTCAAGCGCGCTGGGTTTTGGCTTTCGCTGCGGCTTCCTCGGTCTGTTGCACATGGAAGTGTTCCAGCAGCGGCTGGAGCGCGAGTACGACTGCGAGCTGATCACGACCGCGCCGTCGGTGATCTATCAGGTCCACAAGATGGACGGCACGATGATGTCGCTGTCCAACCCGGGCGAATTGCCGTCCACGGGCGACATCGACTGCATCAAGGAGCCGATTGTCCGCGCGACGATCCACACGCCGAGCGAGTACATCGGCGCGATCTCCAAGCTCTGCAACGATCGCCGCGGCATGCAAAAAGACATGCGCTACCTGTCGGCCAATCGCGTGGTCCTTGAATACGAAATGCCGCTGGCGGAGATCGTCTTCGACTTCTTTGGCAAGCTGAAGACGGCGACGCGCGGTTATGCCAGCCTTGACTACGAATTCAAGGAGTTCCGCTAGGACGACCTCGTCAAGTTGGACATCCTGCTGCACAACGAGATTGTCGACGCGCTGTCGGTCATCGTGCACCGCGACAAGGCGTACGACAAAGGCAAGGCGCTCGTGCACCGGCTGCAGAAGGTGATTCCGCGGCAGATGTTTGACGTTGCGATCCAGGCGGCGGTCGGCGCGCGCATCATTTCCCGCGAAACCGTGAAGGCGCTGCGCAAGGACGTGACGGCGAAGTGCTACGGCGGCGACATCAGCCGCAAGCGCAAGTTGTTGGAAAAGCAGAAAGAAGGCAAGCGGCGGATGAAAAACGTCGGCAACGTGGAAGTGCCGCAGGAGGC
>CAINLT010000469.1 GCA_903850505.1 uncultured Myxococcales bacterium
CCCGCCGCACCACGTGCGCGTCGGCGCGTCGGCGCAAGACTGCGAGTAGCCGAGCGGGTTCGTGAACTGCTGCAGACCACAGTGCTGCGCAGCCGTCTTCTGCGCCGTCTCCGTGTACCCGTCGCAGAAGCTCTGGCACTTCGTTCCGCCGCAGATCGCCGTCGTGTCGTCGCAAGCGCCACAGACGAGGCCGCCGCAGTCCTTGCCGGCGCAGGCCGTGGTGAAATCCGCGGCGCTGCATACGCTGGTCGCCTTACCAAATGGCGTGGCGTCAAACGTGTACTGCACCGTCTTCGGCTTTGGGTTGGCGTTGCCGACGAGGTCAATGGACAGCGTGTGCGCGCCATTCTGCTTGGGCGTGCAGTACCCGACGAGGTAGTTGCGCTTCACCTGCCCGGCGATGCGGTTGCCCAGCGACTGGAACGCACCGGCGAGCCCCGCGACGGTGGAAGCCGTCCTGACGCCGAACGGCGCGATCGCGCTGAGGGCAGGCAAATCGTAGTCAGCGCTCTTCAAGCCCACGGCAAGCACCTGATCGGGACTCTTGGACTCCGAGTCGATCGCGTTCTGGGCGGTGACGTAGCCTGTCGTGTCGGCGCCATCGGTGAAGAGGACGACATAGCCGACCGAGAGCGCCCCGCCCTTGTTGCGATCGCGGAAGCTGGATTCCGCCGATGCAATGTGGCCAAGCGCGTCCTGGACCGCACCATAGAGGTTCGTGCCATTCTTGGTGGGCGCGTAGCTCGCCAGATCGTCGAGCTTGGTCAAGAGCAACGCCGAATCGAGCGTGTGCGGCTGCCAGACCTTGGCTGCCTGTTCACCGGCGAACACCTCTATGGCAATGCGCGCCGGGATCCCCTGCGTGACCTGCACTTCCTTCACCAGCGCCTTGGCTGCCGCTATCAGGTTGGTCTTGAACGGCGCGGTCGACCCCGAGAAGTCCAGCGACAACGTGATGAACACGCCCATGCCTTTCACCGGCATGACCGTCACCGAAGACTCGCTGGCCGATACCGCCTTGCCGTCTTCGAGCAGCTTGAAGTCGGCGCTGGTCAAGTTCGTGATCGGATTGCCTGCACAGTCATCCACGCTGAAGAACACGGCGATGTCGCCAGGCAACTGAGTGCGGGTTTCGATGAGGTGCAGGTCGGCACATGACTTGTCGCCTTGCACCGTGTAGTTCACGCCATCGGCGACGAACGTCCACCCGGTGCTGGCCAGTTCGAGCGTATAGCCGCCGGACGCGGTCTTTCCGCTCAGCCAAGCCCACGGCGCCTGTCCATCTGCCGACCAGAAACCCGCCGCAAGGACTGCATCGCCGCTAAACGGAAGCGTCAACTGTGATGGCTTGGCGAATGCCAAGCCATCGGGCATCAGGCGGTAGAGTTGCGAATACGACACGTAGCCCGTCGGCGTGCCGCTGGCCATGCTCTCCAGGGTCAGGGTCACCGGCTGCGCGACGGCGCCAGCGGGAACAGCGAGCGTGGCACCTTGGCAAAAAAGCGTGCCGCCCGCGGGCCCGACTATCTGACTGCACGACGAGCAGACCTCCGCGTCAGCGCACCCGCCAAAGGCGACGTCCGCCACATCAAGCTGCTTGGGCTGGTCGACGCTGGACGCATCGTTGACGCCATCACCACCGTTGTGCGCGTCATCCCCAGGCGCCGCGCTGTCGGTCACCGCCACGTCCTCGTCCGAGCATCCGCCGCATTCGCCGTAGCCCTTGCCGCTGGACAGGCAGGACTGCGCGCCTTGGCCGCCGCCCGGACACGTGCATGCGACCTGAGCGCCCGGCGCACACGTCGTGGTGCTGGAGGCGTGCGGCGAAATGCAACCGCAGATGACGCCGAGAAGCATGACGGCAAGAATACGCATGATCGAATCATCCTACCGGCGCTCTCGGCCAGGCCTGCCGTGCTTCAATGTGTCGTGCATCGCGACCTATCGCGGCGCTTTGGGTGTTGATAGTACTGCTGCAACGCTACTCCGCAAGTGGCGCGGCAGGTTCAATGTCAACGATACGCCGCCGACACTTCGGCCATGGCGAACATCGACGACCTCAAGCACTTCGGCCACAACCTCAAGTCGTTGCG
>CAINLT010000470.1 GCA_903850505.1 uncultured Myxococcales bacterium
CGCCCTTGGGCGCCGGATCAGCCGGCTTGGCAGCGGCCACAGGGGCTGCGCCTTTGCCATTTTTGTCGCCGCCCTTGCCGCCCTTGCCAGCATCCGCTTTGGCGGGCGTCGCGGGCGTTTCCGCCTTCGCCGTCAGGCCAGAGCTGTAGTCAACGGTCGTCCGTTCCGGGCGATGCGCAGGCGCGGGCTCCGGCGTGACTTCCACTTTGGGCGCGTCCGCTTTGGCGACGCCGATCTTGATGTTCTCGCTCACAGCCCGCGCGCTCGCAGCGCCGCTTGGCGTGGCGCCGGTCTGCCGCGGCGGCAAGGCCGGGGCAATCTCACTGACAGCCGCCGCCAGAGGGGCAGCCGGGAGGTCAGCGGGGACTTCAGGCGGCATCGGCGCCGCAGCTTCCGGAATCGCCGGCGGCAGCTCAGGCGCGGCTTCCGCCATCGCCGGAATCGCGGGCACTTCCGGCGGTTCTTCCGCGGGCAGCACGGGCGGAATCGCCACGGATTCCTTGGCAGCCGGCGTTTCCGTGCCCTGGTTATCCAGCTTGACCAGCAGTTCAATCATCGCTGAGGACAGTTCCAGCGTCTGGGCGCGACGCGGCGCGCGGCCATGCACGCCAGCCGTAGCCGTCGCCGGCGAACCCGCAACGAGATCCTCAAACGGCGCCACGCCGCGCACGGGCTTCCAGGCGTCAAAACCTTTGCGCCATACCAGATCTTCCGGCCCAAGCCGACCCGCCATGATGTGGTCGGAGACCTCCGCCTGCGTCAGGGGGCCAACCTGCTTGCCATCGATGCCGCAGAACCAGATCGGCGCGGGCGCCGCCGGCATCGGCATGGACTCGCTCAGCGCGAATGGCAGCGTCGTGCGTCCCGATTCCTCAGCCGTTTCCACGCCGCGCACGCGAATTTCCGCGCCGCACCGCTTGCAGTTGATCTTGAAAATCCGGTTCTTGCCCTGGATCTTCTCGTCAGGTAGCCGATAGCTGGCGTTGCAGGCTGGGCACGTAATCTTCATGGATGGACCTGATGCTGAGGGGGCGCGCCCTGGAACGGACGCGAGAACAAGCGTCCGATACTACCCTCTCGGCGGCGCGCTCGCAACGGTCCGCTGCTGCGCGAAACCCAAGAGTTCACAGCATTGTGCGGCGTGCGGCGGCGGGACAAAGCGCTGCATCGCTTCCAGCAGGATCGCCACGTCGTCAGCCAGATGGGCGTGCAGGGGTTGCCGGGCGGCCCAGCGCAGGTACGTCTCCAGTTCCCCGGCATCGCCCCGCACGAGCGCGTTGTGCAGGTGCCGCGTATGCGCGTCCAGATCGCGGCGGGCGTGCGCAAGGTGCTGCGTTCCGCGTTGCGCGCGCAGATGCGGATGCCGCGCCGCAAGCGCGCCCGCGGCCCAATCCAGCAGCTCCGAGCGCACGGCCTCCAACGCCACCGCCGCAGCCGTTTCCGCCGTGTCTTCACCCAAGAAATCCAGATCGTCGTCCATCAGCCTTCCCTCGCGCAGTCATGGTTGTTGAAACGCCGGCTTGTGACAAGCCCGTTGCGCCGGTAGTTGACGCGAGCCGGGCAGGGCGCGTAGACCGGCGCTGGCAAGTCGGTGTGCCGAGGCAAGGGTTTCATGTTCGCAGCGCTCCTCAATCCGCAGGCCGGAAACGCCCAAGCCGCTGACTTGCGCGACGCGTTCGCCGCCGCAGGTCCCCGTCTGCGCCTGACGGTCGCGGAGCATCCGGATGCCATCGACGCGCTCGTGGCCGATCTGCAGCAGCACCCGGTGGAGCTACTGTTTGTCGCGGGCGGCGACGGCACAGTGAGCCAGCTCGTCACGCGTTTTGCCCGCGCTGGCCAACTCGACGCGATGCCGCCGCTGCTGGTCCTGCCGGTCGGCCGCATGCACACGATCGCGTCGGCGCTGACTGGCACGGACAATCCAGCCAAGATGCTGCCGCGCATCCTCTACTCCTGGGGCAAAGGCGTGCGGCGGATTCGCCGCGTGCCGGTGTTGCGCGCGCGGATCGGCGACCTGCCGGAAGCCTGGGGCCTGACGGCGAGCCTCGGCGTTCCCGGTCGGCTGCACCGCGACATCCGCGCCCAGAAGCTCGGCGCCCACGTCGGGCTTGCCGGACTGCTGGGCAGGGTCGCCATGCAGCCGCTTGGACCGGAGCGTTTTGAGGCGATTGTCGGGCCGTTTGAGTCCGAGCCGGAGCAACTGACGCTGCCGGGCTTCACCGCGGGCGTGATGAGCGCGCTTCCCGGCTTCTTTGGCATGGTCAATCCATTTCCGGGCGTGACGGGGCTGAGCCAGACCGGCGTGCACGCGGTGTTTTCCGAGCTGGGGCCAATGGCGACCCAAGCGAGCCTGCCGGGCCTGCTGCTGGGGCGCATGGGACCGCCGCATGTGTGGCACGGCGAGCTGACGCGGCTGGCATGGCGCAATGGTGACCTTGCGGACGTGGTGGTGCTGGACGGCGAGGACCTGCCCGTCGCGCCGCAAGCGCGCGTGGAACTGGAAGCTGCTGCCCGCGTGCGTCTGGTTGTGTGGCGTGATTTGCCGCTGCCGGTCGCCGCGAATCAGCCGTAATCGCCGCCGCCGCGGATACCCGCGCAGCGACCGTCGCTGCAGCGCTATCACACGAAAAAGTTGACAGATAGTCGGCTCCGACGTACCTACGGGCGTGCACCGCATCCGCGCACGCCGCCCGGCCCGTTGCCCTCTCCTCACGCGATCAAGGGTCCGCCACCGATGACAGACCAGCCGCCGCCGCGCCCTGATCCCGCCCTGCGCACGACCGCGTCAGGCGGCGTGGCGTTGTCGCGCGAGGTCAAGGCGATTCGGACGCAGGCGGAGTCCGTGGCGCGCGGCACGCAGCGGCAGTGCAATTCCGTGCATTACCTGATTGGTACGCTGCTGGTGGAGAGCCCGGCGCGCGAACTGCTGCTGGAAGCGGGCATCGACGAAGCGACCGCGCTGGACACGTACGAGCGGCTGGAAGACCGGCTGGACGAGCGCGAGCGCGAAGACGGCGCGGAAGTGCTCAAGGAAATCCATCGGCTCGCCGATGGGCTGGCGGAGAATGTCGGCTCGCGCGAAGTGACGTCGACCGTACTGCTGGCGTCCATGCTGCGGGTGCGCAACGCGCTGGCGAGCAAGGTGCTGGAGGCCGCGGGCGTCAACGTGCCGGGGCTGCGCGCCAAGCTGATTGGCCACCTGACGCTGGCCAACGACCGCGCGGGCATCACGGGCCAACGGCAGGTGCCGCGGCAGCTGCTGGATACCCATTTGCAGATGGGCGTGACGACGAGCCGGCTGGACCTGCGCACGCCCGTGCCGGCGCCTGAGACCGATCCGCGCCTCCAGACGCGCCGGCTGCAGTTGCCGATGCAGGCGCCCATCGAGCACCTCCTGCGCGAGCGCGATCCGCAGCGTCCGCCGCTGGTCACGGGCCTGCAGGCCGCGCCGCGTCCGGCCGAACAGCAGCGTTTTCCAGAGGTCTCCCGCACGGGCGAGACGCCGGCAGTGCCGCCGCCGCAAAACGCCGCGCCGCAGAACTTCCAGAACCTCGCGCCGCAGCATCCGACGCCGCGCCACGTGGAGCCGGTCACGCTGCCGCAGGTCGCCAAGCCGGAGCCGCCCAAGCCCGCGCCAAAGCCGCTGCAGCGCGGCGTGTTCGCTGTCGATCCCGCGCACTATCCGACGCTGAACGAGATTGGCCGCAACCTGACGCAAGCGGCGCTGAACGGTGAGATTGACCCGATTTTTGGCCGCGACGTCATCATCGACGCGGTCATCGACGTGCTGCTGATGAAGCAGGTCAACAATCCGTGCCTGATCGGCGAAGCGGGCGTGGGCAAGACGGCGGTTGTCGAGGGCCTGGCGCTGCGGCTGGCGGGCAACGTCGCGCAGTATGGCCGACTGGGCAGCGCGGTGATCATGGAAATCCAGACGTCGTCCCTGCTGGCGGGAACGGCGCTGCGCGGCGCGTTTTCCGAGCGGATGCGCAAGCTGCGCGATGAAGTGGCCAAGGCTGAGGGCCAGATCCTCGTGTTCATGGACGAGATTCACACCATCATGGGCGCGGGCACGGGCGACGGGCCGCTGGACGCTGCGAACGACCTGAAGAGCGCGCTTTCCCGCGGCAAGTTTCCGCTGATCGGCGCGACGACGCGGACGGAATACGAGCGGCACATCGAGAAAGATCCGGCGATGGAGCGGCGTTTCCAGACCGTGGACGTGCCGGAGCCGAGTCCGTCAGAGGCGATTGCGATCCTGAGCGGCGTGGCGCCGGTCTACGCGCGGCACCATCAGGTGCTGTACAGCCACGAGGCGATCCAGAGCGCGGTGCACCTCTCCAAGCGCTTCATCACCGACCGCTGCCTGCCCGACAAGGCGATTGCCGTGCTGGATCGCGCGGGCGCGCAGACGCGGCGGGCGGGGCGACCGCAGGTGCTGGTCGACGACATCGCGCGTGCCGTGCACCAACTGACGGCCGTGCCGATGGACCGTTTGCTGGCGGACGAGCGCGGGCGAATTCGCGACCTGGCGGCGGATTTGCAGGCGCGGATCGTCGGCCATGACGCCGCGATGCAGCGCGTGGCGCGGCGGATCCAGCGCAACTACGCGGGCTTTTCGGGCGATCGGCCGCTGGCGTCGCTGCTCTTTGTCGGCGCGCCGGGCGTGGGCAAGACGGAGACGGCGCGCGCGCTGGCGCAGTGCCTGTTTGTCGTGGATGACGCGCTGGTGCGTTTTGACATGACGGAGTTTTCCGAGGCGCACAGCGTCGCCAAGCTCATCGGTTCGCCGCCCGGCTATGTTGGCCACGCGCAGGCGGGGCAGTTGGCGCACGCGCTGCAAAAGCGGCCGTACCGCGTGCTGCTGTTTGACGAGATTGACCGCGCGGCGCCGGAAGTGCTGAGCCTGCTGCTGCAGCTCCTCGATGCGGGCAAAATCAAGGACGCGCACGGCCAGGTTGTCGACGTCCGCAATTGCATCGTGGTGATGACGTCCAACCTGGGCGCGGAGCTGCTGGTGCAGGGCGTGCGCCGCAAGGTCGGTTTTGGCCAGTACGATGCGCCGCCGCCCGAACGGCTGGACGCGGATCCGGCGCTGGAAAGCGCGGTGATCGAGAGGGCCAAGAGCGCGCTGCCGCCGGAATTCTGGAGCCGCATCGACGAGCCGATTGTGTTCCGGCCGCTGGGCGTGGCTGCGGCGCGGGAAATCGCGATTCGCCATCTGGCGCTGGGCGCGGAGCGGCTCTTCGAGGCGCGGCTGATTCGCTATCGTGCGGACGATGCCGTCGTGGAGCTGGTGCTGGACGGCGGGCTGGACCCGGCGCATGGCGCGCGGTCGCTGCGGTCGCGCGTGGAGTCGCTGGTGGAGTCGTTCGTGACGGATTGCATCCTGGATGGCCAGTTGCACACGGGCATGGAAGTGGTGCTGACGGTGCAGGACGGCAAAGTCGCGCTCGTGGCGGCGGTGCCGCTGGCGGTGGCACACGTCCAGGTCGCGGCGGCGTACGATGGCGAGTAAGCGCGGGTTCCTGGCATTCGCGCTCGCGAGCCTCGCGGGTTGCGGTCAAACGACGACGACGCGGAACCAGACCGCGATTGACCCGCCGCCGTGCACATCGATCAGCCATTTTGGCAACGGCCAGACGTGCGGCACGACGGACCCGACGCTCGCGAGCTGCGGCACCAGCGCGTCCCGCCTCTGCGCCAGCGGCTGGCTTTGCTACGACGCGCCGGAATACGAGCAGTGCGCCTGCCAGACCGATACCGACTGCAACGGCAAGCGCGACTACGTCAATCAGGCGCGCTTGCTCAACGACAAATCCCCGGTCGCGATTGGCTGTCACGGCGGCCGCTGCATTGAAGGACCGTAGCTGTGATGTCCCTGTACCGCGAAATCGCCCGTCCCGTTCTCTTTCGGCGCGACGCCGAGGATGCGCACCTGAGCGTCCTGCACATGCTGGCGTTGTGGCAGCGCCTGGGCGTAGGCGCGCGGCTCGCGCAGGCGTTGACGCACGTGACGGATCCGCGGCTGCACGTGCGCGCGCTGGGGCTGGATTTTCAGTTGCCGGTGGGTTTGGCCGCGGGCCTGGACAAGCACGCGGAGGCGCCGCACGCATGGGGCTGGCTGGGTTTTGGCCATGCGGAGCTGGGGACGATTACGCCGCGCCCGCAGTCGGGCAATCCGCGGCCGCGGCTGTTCCGGCTCCCGGCGGATGAGGCGCTGATCAACCGGATGGGCTTCAACAGCCTTGGCGCGGCCAAAGTGGCGGAGAACCTGTTTGCGACGCGGCCGTTTGCGATTCCGATTGGCGCCAACGTCGGCAAGAACAAGGACACGCCCAATGAGGCGGCGGTGGACGACTACGTCGCCGCGATTGAGCAGCTGCGCGGCCTGAGCGACTGGTTCACGCTCAATGTCAGCTCGCCCAATACGCCTGATTTGCGCAAGTTGCAGCAGCCGTCGGCGATGCGCGCGCTGGTGGAGCAGTCCGTCCAGGCGGCCGGGGCGACGCCGGTGCTGGTGAAAGTTGCGCCGGATTTTGTCGACGACGACCTGGAGCAGACGATTGACGCGGTGCTGGAAGGCGGCGCGGCGGGCGTGATTGCCAGCAACACGACGCTGACGCGCGACAACCTGCGGGACACGGCGCGGGCGCAGGAAGCGGGCGGGCTGTCGGGCGCGCCGCTCAAGGACAAGGCCACGCAGACGATCCGCCGCGTGTACGCGCGCACCCAGGGACGCGTGCCAGTGATTGGCGTGGGCGGGATTGCAACGGCGGAAGACGCGTGGGAAAAGCTGCTGGCGGGCGCGGATTTGCTGCAGGTGTACAGCGCGCTGATTTTTCAGGGCCCGGGCGTGGTGAAGGCGATTCACCTGGGGCTGCTGGACATCATGGAGCGCGAGGGCGTGAAGTCGATTGGCGAGGTTGTGGGGCAGGGGACTTGAGGGCGGCGCTTTTCGCTATCTCGACAGGCTGTGCGGCAGAACTGGAGGCGAAGGAGATGCGCGAACGGTCGGGGCGGATTCTGCACGGCAACCGCACACGTGGCGCGTTGGCCGGGCTGGCGGTCCTGTTGTGCGCTGCCTGTTCAGGCGGCCCGTCCGTGGATCCGTCAACAGATGTTGCGCTGGATGCGGTTGGGCCGGTCGACATCGCCGTTCTGGACGCACTGCCCGACGCGCCAGGCTCCGACACCGCCGCACCAGCTGACGCCGATGACGCCGCCGATGCGGCTGATGTTGCGATCCCGGACGTCCCCGTGCTCGATGCGGCGGACGCGACGGCGCTTGTCGATGTTCCGCCAACGGCGGACAGCGCGGCCGATGGCGAGATTGCCCAGCCCGCTGATACAGAAGTTCCTGACGCAGCCGCGCCCGACGTGGAAAGTGTCGACGCGCCCGACGCAAGCACCCAAACTTTGGACATTGCGGACGGCTATTCCACAGCATGTCCGGGCGGCGTCGGGTGCACATGCGCGAGCGACGCGGCGTGCGGGGCATTTGCGTGCGCGTGGTCGACGACCGGCCAGCGCTGTGTGCCGCCTTGCACCAGCAATGCAGACTGCGGCACAGGCGCGGCATGCGTGCCCTTTCCCAAAGGCGGGACGTTCTGCGCACCTCTCGCGGTGTCCCTTTGCGCGCCTCGCAGCAAGGACAGCGACTGCGGCTGGGAAACCGGCAGCGGGTCGTGCACCGACGGATTCTGCAGCACGGCATGCAGCTTGACCGCTCCGTGTCCCGACGGCGCTGCTTGCGCGGCAGGTTGGTGTCAGCCGGCTGGCGCCGCCTGCAGTTGCTCGCCATGGGCGGTGGCAACGGGCGCGACCGGAAGCTGCAGCGTCACCAACAGCCAGGGCACTTGCACCGGCGCGCGCGTCTGCACTGCGGTCGGCGTGGAATCGGTCTGCCTCGCGGCAACGCCCAGCGCGGAGGCCTGCGACGGCCTGGACAACAACTGCGACGGCTTCATCGACAACGGCGCGCTGTGCGATGACGGGGACGTCTGCACGGCCGACGCTTGCGCGGGCGGTGCGTGCGGCCACGTCGCGCTGTTCGCCTGTGGCGACGGCTTCTGCGCTACCGGATGCGGCGAGACGCCGACGACGTGCGCCGCCGACTGCCAGGTCCCCGTCGATCCGTGCGCAGCGCTGAAGACCGGCGCGTGCGATGACGGCAACCCGTGCTCGATCGACGCATGCACGCCGTTTGTCGGCTGCGTCCACTTGCCCGCCAGCGGCACCTGCACGGACGGCAACGCCTGCACGACGGACGATGCCTGCATGGGCGGCGTCTGCGCCGGCGTGGCGGCCACCTGCGACGACGGGAACCCCTGCACGTGGGATGGCTGCGCGCCCGCGGTCGGCTGCACTGCGCTGCCTCTCAGCCAGGTCGTCTGCGGCACCGGCACTGCGTGTCTGGCCGCGCCCGTCTGCGCCAGCGGCGTCTGTGTGCCCGGCGCGGCGACCAACTGCGACGATGGCAACCCGTGCACGAGCGACAGTTGTGGCGTCAACGGCTGCGCGCATGCCGACAACGCGGGTGCTTGCGACGACGGCAACCCCTGCACGAGCGGCGACACCTGCATCGGCGGCGCCTGCCTCGGCAGCGACACGGGCTGCAACGACGGCAACCCGTGCACGGCAGACATCTGCCTCAGCACAGCGCAGGGCTGCCAGCACTTTGCGACCGATGGCGTCGCGTGCGGCGATCCTGCGCTCGCGCTCGTGTGCGCGTTCGGTGCGTGCGTGTGTCCGACCGGCTGGCAGGCAGACGCCGGTGGCCCGTGCAGGCCGCTGCTGACCGCTTTGACGCTCGACGGCATCGACGGACCGTGGGCGTTCGTGCCGACCCAGACCGATTGGCAAGTGTCCGTGCCGCCTGAGAACGCGGGCATGGGTGTGACCGTCCAGCTGCCGGCCGGCGCGACGTGCGTTGTCGCGCTGCCCGATGGCACGACGGGCGTCGTCCAGCCGGGTGTGGCGTCCGCTGTGGCGATCCCGGTGGGAACGACGGAAGTGACGCTGACCGTGAGCGCGGGCGGCCAGGCGCGGACCTACACGCTGACGGTGACGCGGGCGATTGCCCGGCAAGAGCACGTGTTCAAGCCGTGGAGCCCATCGAGCTACGCGCTGGGCATCTCCGTCGCGTTTGACGGCGACACGCTCGCATCGGGCGTCGACACCGGAACCAGCACGCAAGGGCCGGGTGCCGTCAATGTCTACTCCCGCGTCGGCGGTCAGTGGGCCTACAAGACCGTGCTGGACGCGGCCAAAAGTCCGCCCGGCGCGTCGATGTATTTCGGCCGTTCGCTGGCGCTCGATGGCGGCATCCTCGCGGTGGGCGATTTTCCCGACTCGAGTTCGTCCACGGGCATCAACCCAAGCCCCGTCGTCACTTCGGGCGCGAGCAACTCAGGCGCCGTCCACATCTTCAGCCAGGTCAATGGCGTCTGGACGCAGGAGGCGTACATCAAGCCGTCCGACACCAAGGCCAACGACGAGTTTGGCTACCTCGTCGCGCTGCAGAACGGCCGCTTGCTGGTCGGCGAGTGGCAAGGGCACCGCGTGTACGTGTTCGAGCGCACCAACGGCGTGTGGAGCCAGACGGCAGACATCGTCTCGCCCACGCCCGCGGCCGATTCTACCGCCGTGGGCAGCTCGTCGATGTTCGGCATGACCGGCTTCGCCAGCGTCGGCGACACGCTGCTGATCGGCAGCCCCAGCCACACCGGCGGCGGCGCCATCTACCAGTACAAACGCGTCGGCGCGACGTGGCAATACGCGTCGATGGTGCCGGTGCCAGTTGGCGCCAGCGGCTTTGGCCGGCAGGTCCACCTCGACGCCACGCGCCTGCTCGTCACCGACTCCGCGGCGCTCTACACGTTCTTCCTTGTCAACGGCGCCTGGATTCTGCAGGACACGTATTCGCCCGTGGTTCCGCTGAGCAGCCAGGACGGCTTTGGTATCGCGCTGACCGTCGACGGGCCGATGGCTGTCGTCACTGCCTATCACGAGCGTGGCACCGCGACAGGCATCAACGGCGACGCGACAAATGTCCTGCCCAACACCGGTTCCTACACGCGCGGGGCGGCCTACCTGCTGCACTGGAACGGCAGCAAGTGGGTGCAAAAGGCGTACATCAAGCCGACGCCCAACAACGCGCAGGACTTTGGCTTCCAGGCCATGCTCGCCAAGAACGTCCTGGCGATTGGCGTGCCCGATCAGGTGTCCAGCGGCTGGGGAATCGACCCCGATGGCATCTTCCCGGTCGGCATTTCTGGCTATGGCAACGGCACCGTCTACCTGTTTGGCGTCGCGGCGCCCTAGCTGCCCGGCACCAGCCAACAGCGCAGCGGCCACGCTCCCAGACCGCCGTACGCGAGCGGCCAGTTGCGCGGCGCATCGCTGAAAAAACGTCTCGCCTCACGCCCGCGTTGCCGCTCAAGCTCGCGCGCTCCTCTGACACCTTGCCTCACACATCGCGTACACTTCTCCCGCGCCATCCGCGGCGACCCGACCTGGAGCCCCACGCGTGCCCGATCCTGACCTCCTCGATGTTGTGGTAATTGGCGCTGGTGCCGCCGGGCTCTTCTGTGCCGGCCAAGCCGGTCAGCGCGGCCTGCGCGTGCGCGTCCTTGACCACGCGGTCACGCTCGCCGAGAAGATCCGCATCTCAGGCGGCGGTCGCTGCAACTTCACCAACCTGCAGACGACGCCGACCAACTTCGCCTCAGACAATCCGCATTTCGCCCGCTCGGCGCTGGCACGCTACACGCCGCAGCAGTTCGTCGACACGCTCAAAGCGCACGGGATCGCGTTTCACGAAAAGCACAAAGGTCAGCTGTTTTGCGATGACAGCAGCCAGCACATCATCGACCTGCTGCGCAGCGAATGTGCCGCGGGCAACGTGGACTTGCAGCATCCCTGCCGCGTGGCGTCGGTGATGCGCGTGGACGACCACTTTGTGCTGGCGACGGACCGCGGCGAGATGCGCGCCCGCAACGTCGTCATCGCGACCGGCGGGCTGTCCATTCCCAAGATTGGCGCGACGGATTTTGGCCACCGCATCGCCCGGCAATTTGGCCTGACGGTGGTGGAGCCGCGGCCCGCGCTGGTGCCGCTGACGTTCACGGGTGAAGATTGGCAGCCGTTTGTCGGCCTCGCGGGGCTCTCCTTGCCCGTTGAAGTGGCGTGCGGCGATCCGCGCAATGGCGGCGGGCAATTTCGCGAGGACCTGCTGTTTACGCACCGCGGGCTGTCGGGGCCGGCGATCCTGCAGATCTCCAGCTATTGGCGTCCCGGGCAGCCGCTGCGCATCAACCTGGTGCCCGATGTCGTCATCGCGGATGCGCTGATTGCCCTCAAGGCGACGTCCAAGCAGCAGGTGCAAAACCTGCTGGGGCAATGGCTGCCGACGCGCCTGGCGGATGCGGCGGCTGCGCGCGCGGGCGTGCTGGGCAAAGTGATGGCGCAGACGTCTGACAAGGCGCTGCGCGCGCTGGGCGAGTCCCTGAACCGGTGGGAGCTGACGCCGAGCGGCACGGAAGGCTTCAAGAAGGCGGAAGTGACCCGCGGCGGCGTGGATACGCGCCTGCTGGATTCCCGGACGATGATGGCCAAGTCCGTGCCGGGGCTCTACTTCATCGGCGAGGTCGTGGACGTGACGGGCTGGCTGGGCGGCTACAATTTTCAGTGGGCTTGGGCCAGCGGGTACGCCTGCGCGCTGGCGTTGGCCGAAACCGTGTGAATCTTTTCAGATCCGCGCGGCCACCTCCGCGCCCTGCTGAATCGCCCGCTTGGCGTCCAACTCCGCCGCAACGTCCGCGCCGCCAATCACGTGATACCGCTTGTCCGTGACCTTGCCCTTGTCGTCCACCGGCGCCAAATCGCGCACGGATTCCTGACCGGCGCAGACAATCACGTTGTCCACCGCCAGCACCCGCGTCTCGTTGTTCACGCGGATGTGCAGGCCCGCGTCGTCGATCTTCAGGTACTCCACGCCCGCCAGCATCTGCACGCCGTGGTGCTGCATCGCCAGGCGGTGCACCCAGCCGGTCGTCTTGCCTGGACCCGCGACCATCCGTCCCGGCTTGCGCTGCAGCAGGAACACCTCGCGCTTGGGCGTGATGTGCGCCGGCGCCACGAGGCCGCCCGCGACCGTCGACGTGAAATCGACGCCCCATTCCTTGGCCCACGCGTCAATTGTCTGCGGCGACTGTTCCGCCAGCAGGAACTCGCACATGTCGATGCCGATGCCGCCCGCGCCGATGACCGCGACCGACTTGCCGACCGGCTTGCCCGCGCGCAGCACGTCCGGATACGACAGCACCTTCGCGTGGTCGATGCCCGGAATCCGCGGCTTGCGCGGCGTGACGCCCGTCGCGACGATCACTTCATCAAACGCGCCGGTCTGCAGCGCCTTCTCGACTTCCGCGCGCGTCAGCCGGCGATTCAGCTCGACCTTGACGCCGGTCTTGCTCAGCAGCTGGCGGAAGTAGCGGATCGACTCCTTGAACTCCTCCTTGCCCGGCACGTTCGCCGCCATGTCGAATTGCCCGCCGACGTCACCGGACGCCTCAAACAGCGTCACCGCATGACCGCGCTCTGCCGCCACCGTCGCCGCCGACAGCCCTGCCATGCCGCCGCCGATGACGGCGATCTTCCTGGGTGCCTGCGTATGCACGTACACAAGCTCGGTCTCGTGGCACGCGCGTGGATTCACCAGGCAGCTCGCGCGCTTCATGGAAAACGTGTGGTCCAGGCACGCCTGATTGCACGCGATGCACGTGTTGATTTCGTTGGGCTTGCCCGCCGCCGCCTTGTTGGCCCAATCCGGATCAGCCAGCAGCGGTCGCGCCATGGAGACCATGTCGGCATCGCCCGACGCGAGGATGTCCTCCGCCACGTCCGGCATGTTGATGCGGTTGGACGCGACGACCGGGATCGTCAGGTGCTGCTTGATCATCGCCGTTGTCGAGCGGAACGCGCCGCGCGGCACGGACGTCACGATGGTCGGGATGTTCGCCTCGTGCCAGCCGATGCCGGTGTTGAGCACGTTGATGCCCGCGGCTTCCAGCGCCTTGGCCGTCGCCACAATCTCTTCCTGCGTGTTTCCCCCCTCCACGAGATCGAGCAGCGACAGCCGGAACATGATGAGGAAGTTGTCGCCCGCCGCGCGGCGCGTCGCTTTCACGACTTCCACCGCGAATTTCATGCGCCCGTGGATGTCCCCGCCAAACTCGTCGTCGCGCTTGTTGACGCGTTTGCACAGGAACTGGTTGAGCAGGTAGCCCTCCGAGCCCATGATCTCGACGCCGTCGTACCCGGCTTCCTTGGCCAACTCCGCGGCGCGGGCAAAATCGCCGATGACCTCGAACACGCGGCTGGTGCTCATGGTGCGCGGCGAAAACGGGTTGATGCGCGCCTTGATGGATGACGCCGATTCTGAAAACGGGTGGTAGCCGTAGCGCCCCGCGTGGATCGCCTGCATCAGGATGCGGCCGTCGTATTGGTGCACGGCGTCGGTGACGCGGCGGTGGTTGCCGACGTCGCCCTTGGTGTTCATCGTGCCGCCGCCGGGCAGGAGCCAGCCGCGTGTGTTGACGGAGATGCCGCCGGTGACGATGAGGCCGGTGCCGCCTTTGGCGCGCTCGCCGAAATACGCCGCCAGCTTGGGATAGTTCCAGAAGCGGTCCTCCAGACCCGTGTGCATGGAGCCCATCATGATGCGGTTGCGCAGCTTGAGGAAGCCAAAATCGAGCGGCGCGAACAGGTGCGGGTAGGGGCTGGTCATGGGTTCACCGTTCTGGCGGGTAGGGATGCGACGTGCGGGACGGACGCGGGCCGTCGGGCGGCAAATTAGCCCCATGAGTCGGCGATGACAAGCGCGTCGCGCTGGCCAATCCACCGTTCAGATCGGGCGGTTGCCTCTGCCGCACGTCGCGGCGCGGACCCGCTGGCGCGCTGAAGTGGTGAAAAACAGTTCAGAATCGTCCTTGACGGGCCGTGGCCCGCGGTCCAGACTGATCCCGACGAGGTGGAAACCTGCGTCTGGCACGCGGATTTGCCGCTTTGGTGCGAAATCAGGTCCGGCGCCCATGACTTCACAGGTCCCGGCGCCGCTGCGCACGCAAGCGGAGGGGCCGATGGCCTTGCAGTCAACTTCCAGAATCACCGCATCGCTCATCGGCGCGGCCCTCCTCGTGGCGCTCGGTGCCGGCCTCCTCTTCTCGACGTTCCGGGAAATGGAAGAGGCTGGGCAAGCGCGCCAGGTGACTTACGTCCTGCTGAGCGATGCAGACGCGCTGCTCTCGGAGTTGCGCGACGCGGAGACGGGTCAGCGTGGCTACCTCCTCACCGGCGAAGAAGCCTTTCTCGCGCCGTATCTGGCCGTGCGCGACAAGATCGACGCGCATATTCTGGCGCTGCGGCACCGGCCGCTGGCTCCGGGCGCGGCGGTGCATCTGGAAAACGTCGCCCGCCTGATGTCCAGCAAGCTGTCCGAAATGGCACGCGTCATCGACATGCGCCGCAATCACGACATCGCGGGCGCAACAGCGAAGGTGGTCGGCGGCGAGGGCAAGATGCTCATGGACGCCATCCGCCTGGAGATGCGCCAGTTCGATCGCATCGAGCGCGACGCCCTGGCGGAAAATGACGCGGAATTTCAACACAACCTGCGGCAGTTGCTGAGCATCCTCATCGGCGCGAGCGTCGCGGCGCTTCTTGCCGCGATGTTGTTCGCCTACCTCGTGTACCGGGAGACGCAGCATCGCCTCAAGGCCGCGGCGCATGCGGAGACGATGAAGGTGCTGGCGGTCGAGCAGGCTGCCAACGAACAACTGCACGAGGCCAACACCACGCTGCGCATCAGTGAGGAGAAGCTGGCGGTCACGCTGAACTCGATCGGCGACGGCGTGCTGGCGACCGACGCGCAAGGGCGCATTACGCTGCTCAATCCGGTCGCCGAGGCGCTCACCGGCTGGCTGCAAGCCGAGGCGGCGGGCAAACCGGTCGATGAAATCTTCCACATCATCAACCAGGAGACCCGCGCGCTGGTGACGATTCCCGTTCAGGCGGCGCTGGAACACGGTCAAAAG
>CAINLT010000471.1 GCA_903850505.1 uncultured Myxococcales bacterium
CGAAGAGGAGAAGAAGGCGCTGGCAGAACGAACCTTCGACTATGTCAGGGCGAAGGCGATCGGCGGGGAGAGCTGGCGGAAGGCGGCTTGAGCCGTGGTGCCCGCAGGACGTCTCGAACCGTGGCCACAGGCTTCGGCCCTGAGGCGCGCCAGCGGCGCCGAAAGGCTGCAGTGACCCCGCGCGTGGATGCCCTTCCCCGCCAAGGCGCGCCGCAAAAAGAAGAAACTCGTCCGCCCGCACTCTCGCAAGCCGGATGCGCCTCCAGAAAAGTAACCGCCCGGCCTAAGCCGCATTCCATTTCTCCGGCAGCAGTTCCTCGACCCGCGCCGCCGGCCAGTCCTGGACCCGCATGAGCACATCCGCCAGATTCTCCTGCGGATTCACACCCACCGCCTCGCAGGTCCTGACCAGACTCATCAGCACCGCCAGGTTCTGCCCCGCGACATCGTTCCCCACGAGGAGAAAACTCTTGCGTCCGAGGGCCACGATTCTGAGGGCCCGCTCGCTCGCATTGTTGTCGATCGGCACCGCCGGATTCTCCAGAAACACCTGCAGCGCCGGCCACTGCCCCAGCGTAACCGCCCAGCGGTCCCCGCACTGACATAGCGCCTCGCCTGCGGCCACACTTCCCACCGGAGGTGTCTGCCATGCTTGAGATCAATCCCGTTTCTTCCTTCACCCCGCGCCGTTCGACGGTGCGCGACCCGTGGGACGCCGAGGAGGCCCGGCGCGTGCTCGCGGCCGCGGGCCAAAGCGGCCTGTCGCTGGCGACGTTCGCCCGCCGTCACGGCTTGTGCGACCGGCAGCTGTACTGGTGGCGCTCGCGCCTGCGTTCGCACTCGGATCTCGAGCCCGCGACTCGACCCTTTGTGCGCGTATGCACGCAATCACTCCCGAGTCGCGAAGCGAGCGGCGTCGAGATTGTCGTGTCTGACGCGGTCATCCGTGTCGCGCCCGGCTTCTGCCCGCAGACGCTGGCCCAGGCCGTCGCCGCGCTGCGCAGCCTCCCGTGCTGAGTTTCTCACCTTCGACGCGCATCTGGCTCGCGCTCGCGCCGTGCGAGATGCGCAAGGGCTTCTACTCACTGCTCACCGAGGCCCGCACGCGCTGGCAGGGGCACGACCCGCTCGCGGGCGACCTGTACATTTTTCTTGGCCGGCACAAGACCACGGTCAAGGTGCTGTGGTGGTCACCGGGCGGGCTGTCGCTGTACAGCAAGCGTCTGGAAAAAGGCGTCTTCCGGATGCCGAAGGTGCTGCCGGGTCAGGCCTCGGTGCAGCTCGCGTCGGCGGATTTGGCCATGCTGCTCGACGGCATCGACTGGACGCGGGCGCGGCGGCAGAAACTTCATGAGCCAGCAAGATCACTTACAAATTCTTTGCCGCAGGGGATCGACAAGCCGCCAGAAGTCTGATCTAACGGCCGCATGACGCCAGCCGATGGACATGACTGTGGATGGAAAGAGGAGGCGGAAAAGCTCAAGGCTGAGAACGCGCTGCTCAAGAAGATGCTGTTTGGCAAGAAGTCGGAGAAGCTGCCGCGGCCGGTCGAAGCGCTGAAGAAGCGCGGCGATGTCGGCAAGATCGACCCGGAAGAGCTGCGGCTCAAGCGCGCAGAGAAGCAGGAGTGGAAAGACGGGCTGCCGGTCGAGAAGGTCGTGCATCCGCTGCCGGCGAATCCCGCGACGTGTGAGCTCTGCGGCGGGCTGCCGGACCACCCGATGCCGCCGGAGATTTCCAGCGAATACGAGAAGCTGCAGCTCAAGATGATCCACCTGGAGCACCAGCGGCAGAAGGCGAGCTGCAAGTGCGGGTCGCATGTCATCGTGGCGCCGGCGCCGCTGAAGGTCATCGAGAAGACGCAATACGGACCGAACCTGTGGGCGTGGATCGCGGTGCAGCATTGCCTGGATTCGATGCCCTTCTACCGGATGGCGAAGTCGCTGGAGCGCCAGGGCGTGCCGATTTCGGATTCGCAGCTGGGTGCGCTGTTTCACCGCGCCGCAGAACTTCTCAAGCCGCTGTACGAGCGGATGCTGGTGCTGATTCGCGAAGAAGCGGTCGTGCAGGCCGACGAGACGAAAATCAAGGTCCAGGACCGGACCCAGACCAAGACGCGGCTCGCGTGGATGTGGGTTTTTCTGGCGCAAAAGGTGCTGGTCTACGTGTATTCGCCGAGCCGCTCGGGCCAGACGCCGGTGAAAGTGCTGGGCGCGAGCCAAGGCACACTCGTCGTCGACGGCTACACTGGCTACAACGAAGTAACGACGCCGGACAAGCGCGAGCGCGCTGGATGCCTCGCCCATGGCCGCCGTAAGCTCTTTGAATGTCGCGAGAAAACGCCGGAAATGCAGGAAGCGCTGGACCTGATTCTGGACGTATACATGGTCGAGCACATCGCGCGCGAGAACGACATCGCGCGCTCGCCGACACACCGCGAGCTGCGCCAGACGTTTAGCGCCAACGCGATGGTGCGGCTCAAGGTGTGGCTGGACAAACCGCGGCCGCACTGGCTGCCGGGCGAACCGGCGGGCAACGCAGTGAGCTACATCGTGAAAAACTGGGCGGCGATGACGGTGTTTCTGGAGCGCGTGGACGTGCCCGTGGACAACAACGCCAGCGAGAGCGCACTGCGGCTGATTGCGAAATTCAGGGATTCGTCGCTGTTTGTGGGCAACGACGAGGCGGGCAAGAACCTGGCGGTACTGATGACGCTCGTGTGCACGGCGGTGGCCCATGGGCTCAATCCGGAAACGTACCTGGCCGACGTACTGCTCCGGATGCAGAACACGCCGATGTCGCGGATTGATGAGCTGCTACCGCAGAATTGGCAACCTGCCGTAGCGTAGGCGCTTTACACCGTCCGCAACTTCTCCGACCGTGAGAACCAGCGCAAGGCGCGGTTCGTCAGGCGGTTACCATGCACCACCTTCTCGACCGGGAGGTCACGCTTCCACTCCTGAATTTCCGCGCGCTTCTTGCGGGTCTCTTCCGGCGTCGGCCCCGCGATGTCGCCGC
>CAINLT010000472.1 GCA_903850505.1 uncultured Myxococcales bacterium
GCACACCCGGCGTCGTCGGCGCGATGGCGAGGCCGAGCTGCTGCAGATGGGCAAACGTCGCACTTTCGCAGCGGGCCAGCGCAGCATCCGTCAGCGGCTGCACGTCGGCGCGCGCTGGTGCATTCACCAGCACCAGCAGGCGCTCGGGGCCGTCCGCCGTCGCGCGGTCGTCGCGATCCTGAGCGCACACGTACACGGTTGGACTCGCGGGTAACGCGCCCGTCTGGAAAATCGCTTGAAATTCGCGAGCGGAATCCGCGCCAAAAAACACGTTGTGGTGCACAAGCGGAAAGCCCGCAGTCTGCGCTTCCAGACACCAAGTCACCGCGGAGAGACTGCGCTTGGCGGCTGGCGTCGGCGCCACGGCGGTTTCAACCGCGCCGCCCAACAAGCCCGTGCCTAGCGCTGACGCATCGCCGTCAAACAGCACGCAATCCGCGGCAATGCGCTCGCCGTTGGCCAGCAGCACGCCTGTCGCGCGGCCTTTGTCCGCGGTAATTTGCGCAACCGCCGTATTCAGGAACACCTGCCCACCCAGACCCAGCAGCACATCTCCCAGCGCTTGGGCCAGTTGGTGAATCCCGCCGCGCACGCGCCAGACGCCCGCGCTCTCGACCCACGCGATCAGGCTCAGCGTCGCGGGCGCGAGGAACGGCGAACAGCCGGTGTACGTCGCGTAGCGGCCAAAGAGCTGCACGAGCCGCGGGTCGCGGAAATAGGTCTCCAGCGCGCGCCACAGCGTGCGGTGGCTGTCGATGTTCGCCAGCATGGGCAGGGCGCGAAACCCGTGGCTGCGCAGGATGCCCAATGGCGTGGGTCGCTGCGCGCGGACAAACGGGCCTTCGACGGTCTGCCAGATGCTGCGCGCGTGGGCGAGGAACCGGCGGAAGCCGTCGGCTTCCCCAGCGCCGGCAAAGTCGGCAATCGCGGCGGCAGAGCGATCGACATCCGCGTGCAGATCCAGCGTCGAGCCGTCCAACCAGGCGTGGCGCGCGAGGATCGCCATCGGCTCCAGCGTCACGTGGCGTTCCAGCTGCGTTCCGGCGCGCGCGAACACGTCGTCAAAGACGTCCCGCAGCGTGAGGACGGTCGGTCCAGCGTCGATCTGGCTCTGGCCAACGGCGACTTGGCGCATCTTGCCGCCCAGCGCCGGCGCGCCATCAAACAACTGCACACGCCAGCCCTGGCTGGCCAGCTCCACCGCACCCACGAGGCCGCCCATCCCGGCGCCCACAACGATCGCGGTCGGCCTGTGCCCCGGCTGCGCTGCCATTTACGCCTCCCGCGCGCGCCGCATCTCCGCGGGTCCGGTCAGCAGCGTCTGCGGTACATGCGCGTCCGCGAGCGTACGCAGTCGCGCGGGCAGTTGGCCAAGCTGCGCCAGCGTTGTCTGCGCCACAAGCCACAGTTTGCGGGCGAGCGTCGTATGCGCGCGGCCGGCAAAGGGATCATGGCCCTGCGCCGCCAGCATCCTCCCGATGTCGCGATACACCGCGCTCGCCACCGCGATCGCCAGCGCGCA
>CAINLT010000473.1 GCA_903850505.1 uncultured Myxococcales bacterium
CGCGCGCTGGCGACGACGCACGCGATCGCGATGCTGCACGCCGTGGGCATTTCCGCGCCGACGCAGCGGATGCGCGCGTATCCGCATGAGTTGTCCGGCGGGATGCGCCAACGCGTCGTGCTCGCGATGGCGCTCCTGTGCCAGCCGGATGTGCTGCTGGCCGACGAACCGACAACCGCGCTGGACGTGACGATCCAGGCGCAAGTGCTCCAGCTGATCCGGGACCAACAGGCGCAGACCGGGATGGCGGTCGTGCTCGTGACGCACGACATGGGCGTGGTGGCGCACATGGCCGACGACGTGGCGGTGCTGTATGCCGGCTTGGTCGTGGAGCGCGCTTCGGTCGGCGAGCTCTTCGCGGCGCCGCGCCACCCGTACACGCGCGCGCTGCTGGCGAGCATCCCGGCGACAGAAAGCCGCGGCCAACGGCTGCATGCGATCGCGGGGACACCGCCAAGTCCCGCTGCGCGACCGCCGGGCTGCGTGTTTGCGCCGCGGTGCGCTTTTGTCCAGCCTGCCTGCCTGTCGGCGCGGCCGCCGGAAGAATCGCTCGCCGCGGACCGGACGGTGCGCTGCTTTCGCCACGCGGACCTCGCAGAATCGGCGGAGCAGGCCCATGGCTGAACTCCTCGCGCAACTGACGGACGTGAGCGTGCACTTTCCCGTGCGCGCCGGGCTGCTGCTGCCGCGCGAAGTGGCCCGCGTGCGCGCGGTCGAGCGCGTGTCCCTGGACATCCACAAGGGCGAGGCGCTCGGGCTGGTCGGCGAGTCGGGATCGGGCAAGTCGACGACCGGGCGCGCGCTGCTGCGCCTGCAGGATGTGACGACCGGACGCGTGCAGTTTGCCGGGCAGGACATCACGCACTGGCAACGGCGGGAATTGCAGGCGATCCGCCGGCGGATGACGGTGGTCTTCCAGGACCCGGAGGCGTCGTGCAATCCGCGGATGCGCATCGGCGACGCGGTGGCGGAACCGCTGCGGGTGCATGAACGCCTGACGAAGGCGGAACTGCAGCGGCGAGTCGGCGCGCTGCTCGATCAGGTCGGGCTGGACACGAGCTTCGCGCTGCGCTGGCCGCACGAGCTGTCCGGAGGGCAACGCCAGCGAGTCGGGATCGCGCGCGCGCTGGCCACCGACCCGGAGCTCATCGTGCTGGACGAGCCGATCTCCGCGCTGGACGTGTCGATCCAGGCCCAAGTGCTCAACCTGCTGGACGATCTGCGCAAACAGCGCGGACTTTCCTACCTCTTCATCGCCCACGATCTCGGCGCCGTGGCGCATTTGTGCGATCGCGTCGCGGTGATGTACCTCGGCCGCGTGGTGGAGCAAGGCGAAGTCGGCGATGTGATCGATGCGCCGCTCCACCCGTACACGCAGGCGCTCCTGCGCAGCGTGCCCCTGCACGATCCGATCGCCGCGCGCGCCCGTGGCCTGCAGGTGCTGGACGGCGAAATTCCCAGCCCGCTCGCGCCCCCGTCCGGCTGCGCTTTCCATCCGCGCTGCCGATCGGCGATCGCAGAATGCCGCCAGCTGCCGCCGGAGCTCGCAGCGCTGCCGACCCGCCAAGTAGCCTGTCCCATCGCGATCCGGACGGCGCAACTGCCGATCGCATCTTGACTTCTCGTCGGTTTTGGGTAGAATCTTGCGCCCTTGCCTCGGCGAGGAATGCGCCTGCTTCGCGAACTTTGAACAACGGAAACGCCGCAATGGCCAGATTGGCCAGCGGACGTGCGAACGGCGGACACAAAAGGATTGGAAATGGCAGAGCAAGACAACACCATGGGATTTGCTGAAGACCTGGACTTTGAAGCAGCGTTCCTTGATTGGGAAAAGCAGCAAAATGTCCTGGAGGGCGAGATCGTCCGCGGCACCGTCCTGTCGGTGAACAAAGATTTTGTTATCGTCGACATCAAGTACAAGTCTGAAGGTCAGATTCCTGTTCAGGAATTCATTGACATGGATGGCGTCGTTACGGTCAAGGCCGGCGACGAAATCGACGTGTACGTTGAGAACCGCGAGAACGACAATGGCCTCGTCGAACTGTCCAAGGAGAAGGCTGACCGCCTGAAGATCTGGGACGAAATCGCCGAAGCCTGCGAGAACGAAGAACTCGTGGAAGGCGTCATCACGGCGCGCGTCAAGGGCGGCCTCACGGTCGACATCGGCGTCAAGGCGTTCCTGCCCGGCTCCCAGGTGGATCTGCGCCCCGTGCGCAACCTGGAGAAGTACATCGGCCAGCGCTTCCACTTCAAGGTCATCAAGTTCAACAAGAAGCGCGGCAACATCGTGCTGTCGCGTCGCGCCCTGCTCGAGAAGCAGCGCGAGGCCTTGAAGAGCCAGACCCTGAACAAGCTGGAAGTCGGTATGGTTGTTGACGGTATCGTCAAGAACATCACCGAATACGGCGCGTTCATCGACCTGGGCGGCATCGACGGCCTCCTGCACATCACCGACATGAGCTACGCGCGGGTCAACCACCCGTCGGAACTCTTTGAAGTGGGCCAGGAAGTGAAAGTGAAGGTCCTCAAGTACGACGCCGATCGCGAGCGCGTCTCCTTGGGCCTGAAGCAGAACAGCGAAGATCCGTGGATGAACATCGAAGCGCGCTACGCCATTGGCCAGCGCGTCAAGGGCAAGGTCGTCTCCTTGACCGACTACGGCGCGTTCATCGAGCTGGAAGGCGGCGTGGAAGGCCTGATTCACATCAGCGAAATGTCCTGGACCAAGCGCGTCAAGCACCCGTCCAAGGTGCTCTCGCTGGGCGACGAAGTGGAAGCGCAGATCCTCGAGATCGACTCCCGCGGCAAGCGCATCTCGCTGGGCATGAAGCAGATTGAGCAGAATCCGTGGGACGTGCTCGCGAGCACCTACCCGGTGGGCACGAAGGTCAAGGGTGTTGTTCGCAACATCACCAACTTCGGCATCTTCATCGGCATCGAAGACGGTATCGACGGCCTTTGCCACGTGACCGACCTGTCCTGGTCGCACAAGGTCAAGCACCCGCAGGATATCTTCAAGAAGGGCGATGAAGTCGAGGCGGTTGTCCTCAACATCGACGCGGAGAAGGAGCGCTTCTCGCTCGGCATCAAGCAGATGTCGGCTGACCCGTGGAATGACGTCCCGAAGAAGTACCCGCGTGGCTCGGTCCATGAGGGCACGGTCTCCAAGATCCTCGACTTCGGCGCCATCGTCGAACTCGACGACTTCATCGAAGGCTTCCTGCACATCTCGGAAATCGCCGAAGAGAAAGTGGAGAACATCCACAACGCTCTGAAAGAAGGCGACAAGACCAAGGTGAAGGTCATCTCGATCATCCCGGAAGAACGCAAGCTCGGTCTCTCGATCAAGCGCGTCGGCCAGGATGACGACGACTACAGCTACGAGCCCGCCGCTGCTGGTCCGACGACCATCGGCGACCTCGTTCGCGAGAAGTTTGGCGACCTGAAGCTGTCGTAAGTCAGCCAAGTGCCCAAGCTGAAGCCCGGTCATTCGCAAGAGTGGCCGGGCTTCAGCGCTTTTGGCTACTGCCCAGTCGGCGTCGGGTCGCTGCTTTCGCCGCAATCCATGCCCCCGCTCGCCAAGCAGGCGCATGCGGGCTGGCCGTTGTTGCACAGCCCAATCGTGTTGGCGCGACCGTGCCCCTGCGCGAGGTCCAGCTGGCGAGTCCAATCCGCTGCGCCATCACCGTCGATCGCCCGCGTCCAGCTCGACGCTGCGCCGCCCGTCTCGGGTAGATACTGGTGGCGAAACAGCAGCTCGTTCGCAGCCGTACGCAGCTCCAGGCTCGCGCCACCGTCGGGCAACTTGAGCAGGTGGTCCAGCCGCACTTCGTCAGCTCCGGGCGGCCATTGGGTCAGCGCGCTCGTGCTGCCGACAAGCACGATCAGATGCTGCGGATCCAGGCAGGTCTGCCCGGCGATCTGGCCGCGCACCTGACCGTCGACAAGCAGTTGCGCGCCGGCGAGGTGCACCGCCTCGCTGCCCGTGGCCAGCGTCAACTCCAGGACTTCATCGCGACCGTTGGACTTGCCGTCGCCGTCAATGTCCAGCCCGCCAGGCCGCACGAGATACTCGTTCAGCACGACTTCGCCAGCGCTCGCCGGCCGACACGCCGGCGATACCGGATCGGGCAGCACCACGGCGCCACCCGCACCGATCTGCGGCAATGGCTGCAATCCCGCCGCCGTCGGCGGTTCAAGCGCCGCGTGACAAGCGCCCGTCAGCAGAAGAAGACCAAACACCCAGCCATTGCGCACCATCGCCACCTCCGTCCAGCACGTTGTAGTAGCTGGCTAGATGGTATTCGGGCGCTGGCGGTTTTTGCCGCGGGGCTGGCGTGAAAAAAGTTACTTGGCGGGAGCGGCAGCGGGCGCGGCCGGAGCGGCAGGCGCAGCAGGAGCGGCTTCCGGGGCCTTGGCCGGCGCCTTGGGCAGTTCCGGCATCTTGCCACCGAGCTGCTGGGCAAGCTGGTACAGCAGGATGTCGAAGTCCCAAATCCACGGCTGCGCGGCCGGCAGATCCTGAATCATCAGCTGCTGCGTGTGGTAGATCGCCTTCATCAGCTCGAGGTCCGGCTTGGCCAGGAACTTGATGCCGCTCATCGCGATCTGCCGCAGCGTCACGTCGTTGGCGGTCGTGTGTTCCATCGCGCCCAGCAGCTCCGGCAGCACCTTGGCGCCCTTGACGCCCAACTGCACCAGCATGACCGCCGCCTTCTCCTTGGCCACGGCATCGCCGTTCTTCAGGAAGCCCGCGTAGCAGCCCAGCAGCGCGGCCTGCTTGTCCGGCGCCGTGTCTTCCTGCTTCTTGCACTCTTCCACGACCTTGATGCGCGCGGTGATCGTCGGATCCGCGATCGCGCCGGTGATGTTCTTGTCCGTGGCGACCTGCGCCGTCCACTCGCCGAGGTGCGCGGTGTCAACGTTGTACGCCAGCGCCGGCAGGAACTCGCCGCGATCGGTCTCCGAGGATTCCTTGAAGATCTGCAGCAGCGTCTTCCACGCGTCCGGCGCGCCCGAGAACGCCAAGCCGAGCGCCGGGTGGACGCGCTGCTCACGCGCGAGGTTGCCGTTCTTGCCGATCGCCAGGATCTCGGCCGCCACCGGCGTCAGGCCATCGCCCATCGCGGACAGCGCCCAGGTCGAGAGCTGGATGCGGCTCGTCACGTAGCCCGCCCACGGCAGCGCCTTGTTGACGATCTTGAACGTCGCGGGGGTCTTCTCTTCGCTCACGTCCAGCGGCTTGCCGATCGACGCCAGGATCGCTGACGCGGTCGAGGGCAGGTGCAGATCGGCGAGGACCTGCATCATCTTCGGACCTTCCTGCCATTCCCAGCTGAACAGACCGGCCTTCTTGGACCACTCTTCAAACGCCGGATCCTTCATCGTGTAGATGCCCATGACCTTGTCGGCCACTTTCTGCTTGGGCATCGTCGCCAGCGCGATGCGCGCCGCGCCATAGGTCTCAGCGCGGACTGCATCGCGCTGGTAGAGGCCGTGAATGTAGGCGGCAAAGGCCGCTTCGTTCTGCGTCTTCATCTCGGCGAGGTACTGAATCGCCTTGATGTTCACGTCAACCGTCTGCTGCGCCGGATCGGTATCCGCCAGCTCGATCAGCAGATCCTCGTACTTGGCGCGCGCGTTGGCGTCCGACAGGCACAGGAACAGCGCTTCCACCAGCGGCGCGCGGGCGGCGCCCTGCGTCACCTTCTTGATCGACGCGGCCAACGCAGCGGCGACGTTCTCGCCGGGCGTCCACGGGTCGGACGTGTCCATGCTCTCCAGGCGCCAAGTGCGGAACGTCGTGGCGATTTGGCTCGCGGCGTCGTTGTTGCTCAAGCCGGCCAGCAGGATCTTCTCCGAGCGCTCGCGCAGCTTCCCGCCAGCGCGACCGACGTTTTCAACCGTCTCGATGACCAGCGGCCGATACTTCGGCTCATTCATGGCCTTGCTGAGACGCTCAAACACGCGATCATCATTGCATTTCTGCTGATCCTTGGTGTTGAGCTTCTTGATCGCGTCCAGGGCGCCCTTGCGGTCCTCGGGCGACTCCGACTTTTCCAGCACGAGGCTGTAGTAGCGGCACGACTTCTCGCCCCGCTGGCAACCGCTCAGCGTTGTAACGGCGGCAAGCGCCAGAAGCGCCAGCGTGCGCAAGGGAAGTACGCGGCGGGAAATCTCGGGACTGCGAAGGGACATCTGCAAACCTGCCGTGGATGGATGCTGTGACGGATTTTGGACGCAAAAAGCGGACGGCGGGCGGGCCCGCGACGCGCGTGGGATAATAGTCGTCGGATGGCAAAGCGTCAAGGCATTGAATGGCAGTCGTTTCACGGAGTTACATGGTTGGGCATTGGAATCATGCAGCTTGACGGCGGATCTTCCGCTTCTGTCACAGAAACGCTAGACTGGTCGCCATGCGCAGCCGTTTCATTCGCCCCGTCGTTTTGTCCATTCTGGCCACCGTCCTGCCGCTGCATGCCACGGCGTGGGCAGAAGATTCTGAAACCGCTCAGGAAGCCCCAGAAGCGCCGGTCACGCGTGGCGAACTGGAGCTGGCCGTCGGCCCGCTCGCTGAACCGCTGCAGCGCCGACTGGTCTTCCGCAATGACCAGAATCTGTATGACGTCTGGCTGATTTCCAAGCTCGACTTTGAGAAGACGTCCGAGATCTACCGCCAAGCCATCAGCGCAAAGCGGCCTCTTTCCGGCGGATTGCGGATCGAGCGCTGGACTTGGATTGAACCCGATCGCTCGTACGTACTGGACGTCGCGGGCGGCGAGAAGCCGTATCGCCTGCGCCTGACCCGCCATCTGGGCGGCTCGCTGCTGGAACTGGAGAACGCCGGTGCGGCACGCGATGCGCCGCGCTGGGCACCGCCGTACCGGCCGCGGCCGGTGCTCCTGCCGCACGGCATGACGCGCTAAACCAACCAGCCAAGTCGCACCGTGTGACTGTGCCAGAAGCACCTGCTGACTTTCTGGCTGGGCCGCCAAGTGCGTCCGCCCGCGGCGATGCGCACAGCGACGCCCATGCGCGGTTCATCGACCGATCGTGTCGCAACGCCTAAGGCGGCTGGCACGCATGGTCCCACTTCAGCCACACGGACCGCAGGACGCCCGTCGCGTCGATCGGCTCTGCGAGCCACGTCGTCGCGCTCTTCGCGCCAGCTATCGCCGCGGGCATGCCAAAGATCGCCATCTGCGGCGCAGGCTGCGCGGTCACGGCGATGTCCACGTCGAGCGCCACGTGGCGTGCAGCAACCGGATTCTGCAGGGACGTCGCCAGCAGGAGGCGATCCGTCTCGTCTTTGGCGCCAAGCAACTGCAACCGACCGCTCAGGCCGAGGTTAGCGGCGCTCTGCGTCCAACCTTCATACGGACCAAAATCGTAGTGCCAAAGCGAGCTCGGTGAACCGGCGCAGGCATAGACGACGCGGCCCCAGACGCCATCCCAACTCAGCGCGCTGCCGGGATGCCAGACCGGCACGTCGCCGGTGATGGGTGTGGTGGACGGATCGGCGCCCTGCCACAGCAGCGTCTTGGCCAGCTTGTTCAGGTCGATGAGCCAGAGTTGCGCGACGCTGGTCTCCGGCTGGCTGCCCAAGGCGAACCATTGCCCCGGCAACGCACCCGGCGCGATCGCCGCATCAGGCCGCAGCGGCGGGAGCGCCTGCAGCTGCGCCGAGGAAGCCATCTGCCAGATTCCCGTCTTGAGGTCGAGGCGTTCGGCGCCAGGCGCGGGCGGCTGCGTTTCCAGGGCGTTCTGCCAATCGCCGCCGGCTGGCGCAGCGCTCAGGCCGCCCCATTGCAGCAGGCCCTGACCGTCCGGTTCCACGATGACGTTGGCAAACGCGCGGCCGGTCGTGCTCGTCATCGGCGATGCCGTCCATTTGCCACCGTCATGCCGCCACACGGCGCCGTCAAAGGCCGCCGCGCCAACCCGGAGGGCAGCGCCGCCAACCCGCACAACCCCCCCGCTAACCGCGTGCAGGCGCGCGCCGACAACCGGCTCGGGTCCTTCCTCGGCGGCCGTCCATTGCCCGGGCAGTCCGATCCACGTGGTCGGCAGTCCGTGGCCATCAGGCGTCTGTCCCAGCGCGGCGTAGATTTTGCCATCCTTGACCGCGACGGCGGGCGAAATGGGCGCTGGCCAGGACTGCGCGCCTGGCCCAGGCGTTGAACTCGGACCCGGCGCGAGGGTCGTCCAGGTTTGGCTGGCGACGGCGTACTTGCGGGTCGCCTGAGGCGTGCCGCCCTGACTCATGCCGCCGACCAGCCACACTTCGCCCGCGGCCACGTCGCACAGCAGGCGGCCGGGTTGGCCCGTCTTGCCCGGCACGCTCGGCAGCGCTTGCCACGACGCCGCACCGGCCGACAGGACGGCGAAAAACGCCTCACCGAGGACGGTCTGGCCATACGCGTACAAATCCCCAGCCGCGCTCGCACACGCGGCGACAGGTCCCACCGCTGTTGCCGGTTGTGGCACTGCGCTCGTCCACGTCGCGGTCGCCACGTCGAGGCGTTGGGCAGTTGCCCCGGTGCCAGCCGCTGTGCCGCCGAACAGCCAGACTTGGGCCGCCGGACCCAGCCAAACGACCGCGGGCGAGAACCGATGCTGCGGCTGGTTCTTCCAGGCCGGCACCGCGGCGATCCCCGACCCGACGTCCAGCAGCACCGGCGACGCGGGCGCACCTGCGGCATCAAGGCCACCGACCAGAAGCAACTGCGGCGGCGCACCATCGGCGACCGGCACCAGCGCCGCTCCCGCCGATCGACGCGCCAACAGCGAATTGTGGGCGACGAGACTCCAGGTCTGCGTCGCCAGATCCAGCCGCCAGACGTCCGCGGAGCTCAGCGTCCCTACGCCCGGCAGCAGGCTATCGACAACGCCGCCGGCGACAAACAGCGCATCCGCGTTGGCCGCCGCCGCCAGTTCCGTGCGCGCCACCGGCCGCGTCGTGAAGGCTTCCGTCGGTTCCAGCCAGGTCAGCGGCAGCAGCTCATCCGTAAGGCCATCGCAATCGTTGTCCAGCCCGTCGCACAAGGTCTCCGTGATCTGGAACGCCGGGTTGACGAAGGTGCACTGCCAGCCGCCGCCCGCACACACAAGCGTGGGCGCGCCTCCCGCGCAGACGCCTGCAGTGGGGCACGCGAGGTTCGGCGTCGCGGCAATGTCATCATCGGTCTGGCCGTCGCAGTCGTCGTCCAAGCCATTGCAGCTCTCGGCTTGGGTCTGCGGCTGGCTGCCGTCGGCGTTGGTCGAGCAGGTGACCTGACCGGCCTTGCCGCACTGCACCACGCCGACGCCACAGACGCCGGTGCCGTCGCACGCGCTGCCGAGGAGGCTGCCCTGCCAGCCCAATTGCTCGTCCGTTTGGCCGTCGCAGTCGTCGTCCAAGCCATTGCAGGACTCCGCGCTGGCCTGGTTGCTCGGCCCGCCGGTGTGCGTGGAGCAAGTCGCGGCGCCGCTGCTGCTGCAGACGACCGATCCCGCGCCGCAGATGCCCTCGGCCGGGCATGGGGCGCCGAGCGCGAGGCCCTGGAAGTCAAAGCCCTCGTCGGTCTGGCCGTTGCAGTTGTCGTCCAGGCCGTTGCAGATTTCCGCCTGCGCCTTGCTGCCGCTGACGCCCGGTGCGGACGAGCAAATCGCCTTGGCGTCGCCACCGCAGATGACCGTGCCGCCGCCGCAGATGCCCGTGGTTTGGCACGGTTGGCCAAGCAGGATGGCCTGCCAGGCGATTCCGTTGTCAGTCACGCCATCGCAGTCGTCGTCGAGGCCGTTGCAGCTTTCCACCTTGACGTGCGGGTTGCTGCCGCCGACACCGCTGGAGCAGCGTGTCGCACCGGCGGACCCGCATTCCACGACGCCCAGCCCGCACTCGCCGACGCCGAGGCATGGGGAGCCGACCGGCAGGCCGTTGGAAGCGAACCCTTCGTCGACGAAGCCGTCGCAGTTGTCATCGACGCCGTTGCATTTCTCCGCCGTGGCTTGATCGTGGCTGGCCCCGGGATTGCTGGAGCAGTCCGCCTTGGCGCCATGGCATTCGACGACGCCCGCGCCGCACACGCCAACGCCGTCGCACGGTTCGCCGATGCCGCCGCCCGCGTAGGCGAAGCCCTCGTCGACCTCCCCGTCGCAGTCGTTGTCCTTGCCGTCGCAGCTCTCCGTCGCGGCAAAGCCGGGGACGGCGTGGTAGTCGCAGCTCAGGACGTCGTTGTTGCAGGTGGCGACAATCGCGCTGCTGGCGGCGGCGCAGACGCCGACGTGGCCACAGCTGATCGCGGCCAGCACATGGCTATCCGTTTCTGGCACGGTATTGTGGGCATCGACTTCATCGGCGAGGCAATCGCGATCGCCGTCCGCAACCGCGGATTCCAGCAGATCGGCCAGGGCGTCGCCATCCTGGTTCAGCGGATGCGCGGGATCCGGCCCGGCTTCCGCGCCATCGGGCTTGCCGTCATTGTCGGTGTCGGCCGCCAGCGGATTGCTGCCCAGCGCGTGCTCAGTGGCGTTGTCCAAGCCGTCGTTGTCCTCATCGCGGCCCGGCACGAGGCACTGGTTGACGTAGCAGAGGCCGGTCGCGCATTCACTGGACGCCCGGCACGGCGATCCGGCGGCGCCCTGATTTGTGCCACAGCCCGCAAAGCCAACCGCGACTGCCAGCGCAGCCGTCCAAAGTGCCATTGCCGATCGCGTGTGAGCCTGCATCCTGTGACAGCCTAACGGTCGCCGCCGCTACCGGCAAGAAGCCCCGGCAATCACGACTCCAGCGCGGCGATCGCGGCTGGCAAGCAGTCGAGCAACTCCGACGCCAACCCCGCGCGCAGGCCCGATTGGGCGCGCAGCCGTTGTCCCGCCAGACTGTGCAGCGCGACGCCAAGCAGCGCCGCGTCAAACAGCGCGAGGCCCTGCGCGAGCAGCCCGCCGATGAGCCCCGTCAACACGTCGCCCGTGCCGCCTTTGGCCAGCGCCGCGTTGGCGTCAGGACACAGCGCCCACTGACCGTTTGGCGCCACCACGAGCGTCCGCGCGCCCTTGAGCACGACCACCGCCTGCAGTTCCGTGGCCACCTGTTGCGCCGAGCCCAGCCGATCCGCTTCCACGGCCTCAATCGTCTTGCCCATCAGCACAGCCATCTCACCCGGATGCGGGGTCAGCACCAGCCGACCCGCGGCAGGCGTCGCCATGTCGCGTTTGCCCGCCAGGATCTGGAGCGCGTCGGCGTCCAGCACCACCGGCACGTCAGTCATCGCGAGCACGCGCTGGATCAGATCCACCTCGGACGCGCTCGTGCCCAAGCCTGGACCCGCCGCGATCGCCGACTTCTTGAGCAGCAGCTTCTCGATCCGCTTGATCTCCGACGCGCCGCCGCGCACCGCTTCGACCATCAGGTCGGGAATCGACCCTTCCAGCCGACCGCGAATTTCACCCGACGTGCCAAGCGTGCAGAGTCCGACGCCCGTCCGCAGCGCCGAACCGCAGGAAAGCAGCGCAGCGCCCGCTTTGCCCGGGGAACCCGCCAACACAAACAGATGGCCAAAGCGGCCCTTGTACCCTTGATCATCGCGTGGCGGCAGCAGCCGCTTGGCCAGCGCCGCGTCGATCGTCTGCCCGGACGGCTCCGTCGCCGCAATCCACGCCGCCGGCACGCCGATGTCGGCGATTTCCAGTTCCTGCCAGTATTTTGGCCCGTCGCCGAGGAAGAGCCCCGGCTTGGCGGCCGCCATCGACACGCACAGTTGCGCGACCACCGCCACGCCTTGCGGCCGGCCATCGGTCGCCGACAACCCCGAGGGAATGTCCGCCGCGACGACCAACGCGCGATAACGCCCGTCCAGTTGCGCGGCGAGGGTCCGCACCGGCTCGCGCAGCTCCCCTTGCAGGCCAATGCCCGCGAGCGCATCGACGATCGCCGCGGATCGCCCCAGCGAGCGCCGCAGATTCTGAAGCTCCGGACCGCGCGGCGGCTCCTTCACCACGCGCACGTCGACGCCGAGCTTCTTCATCGCGTGGAAATGCAGCGCCGTCTCCGGCGTCATCTTGTCGATTTCCCCTGCGAGAAACACTTCCGCCTTGAACCCGCGATCCGCCAGCACGCGCGCCGCGACAAAGCCATCGCCGCCGTTGTTGCCCGTGCCCGCCAGCACCGTGATGTGCCGCCCGTTCGCCGGCCCCACGCGCCGCACGATCGCATCCGCGATCGCCCGCCCAGCGTTCTCCATCAGCACGGCCGCGGGCAGACCGAGGTCCTTCATCGCGCGCTGATCCAGCGCACGCACTTGTTCCGGCGCGAGGATCTTCATGCCAACCGCATCGCTTCGACCATCTCGCGCACCGCCCGCTCCAGGCCAACAAGTACGGCGCGGGCGACGATCGCGTGGCCAATGTTCAGTTCCACCATATACGGCAAGCGCGCAACTTCCTGGACGTTCTTGTAGTCCAGCCCATGACCCGCCGCGACCCGCAGGCTCAGGTTGTGTGCCTGTTCCGCCGCCGCGCGCAGCTGCTCCAGCCGCTGTTCCCGCAGCAGCGCAGTCGGCGCTTCGCAGTAGTCGCCGGTGTGCAATTCGACCGTGTGCGCGCCCAGCTCCGCGCTCTTGGCAACTTGCGCCGGATCCGGGTCGATGAACAGCGACACTACGATTCCCGCTTCCCGCAGCGCGGCGATTGCCGGCGCCAGCGTCGCCGCCTGCCCCACCACGTCCAGCCCGCCTTCCGTCGTGCGCTCCTGCCGCTTCTCCGGCACGAGCGTCACGGTGTCCGGCAGCGTCGCGATCGCGATCCGCACCATCTCCGGCGTCGCCGCCATTTCCAGGTTCAGCGGCACCTGCACCGTCTGCCGCAGGATCGTCACGTCGCGGTCCTGAATGTGGCGCCGGTCCTCGCGCAGGTGCACCGTGATCTGGTCCGCGCCCGCCAACTCAGCCAGCGACGCTGCCAGAACGGGATCGGGAAACCGCGTGCCGCGCGCCTGGCGAATCGTCGCCACGTGATCGACATTCACGCCAAGTTGCAGTCCTGCGGGCATCGCGTCCTCCTGAAACTACACGCCAATCGTGGCGATGACCGTATCGGCGATGCGCCTCGCGTGCGTCTCCACCATCTGGCGGTCCTGACCTTCCACCATCACGCGGCACTTGCGCTCCGTGCCGCTGTAGCGCACCAGCACGCGGCCGAACCCGGCGAGGTCGTTTTCCGCTTCGGCGATCGCGCCCGACACCGCCGGCATGCTCGCAATCGGCGGCTTGTCCCGCACCGGCAGGTTGATGAGTACCTGCGGGACCGTCTCCATCACCCGCGCCAGGTCGCTGACGCGCGCACCTTCGCGCACCGCGATCGCCAGGACCTGCAGGCCGGCCAGCACGCCGTCGCCGGTCGTCGCGTGGTCGAGAAAGACCAGGTGACCGGACTGCTCGCCGCCGATGTTGAACCCGCCGCGCCGCATCGCTTCCACCACGTGGCGATCGCCCACGTCCGTCCGCAGCAGCGTGATCCCGGCCGCGCGCATCGCGATCTCCAGGCCGAAATTCGACATCACAGTCGAGACCAGCGTCGCCTTGCGCAGCGTGCCCGCCGCGTGCATCCGCAGCGCCACGAGCGCCATGATCCGGTCGCCGTCGACGATGTGGCCGTTCTCATCGACAAGAATCAGCCGATCGGCGTCGCCATCGAGCGCGAGACCCATGTCACAGCCCTGCTCAACGACGGTGCGCGCGAGGTCTTCTGGGTGCAACGCGCCGCAGTTCTCGTTGATGTTGACGCCATCGGGCGAGGCGTTGATCGTCACGACCTTGGCGCCGAGCTCTTCAAACACCATCGGCGCGACCTTGTAGGCCGCTCCGTTGGCGCAATCGATGGCGATCTTCACGCCGTCGAGCGTCAGGTCATTGGGAAACGTGGTCTTGAGCTTGACGACGTACCGACCCCACGCGTCGTCGATGCGATGCGCCCGACCGATGTCCGCACCCCGCGCGAGCGCCGCCTGCAGCGCCGGCGGATCCTCCACCATCTCCTCGATTTTGCGCTCGAGTTCATCGTCCAGCTTGTAGCCGTCCGCGCCAAAGATCTTGATGCCGTTGTCATAGAACGGGTTGTGCGACGCGGAAATGACCACGCCCGCGTCCGCGCGCATGCCCAGCGTCATGAACGCGATCCCCGGCGTCGGCAGCGGACCGACGATATACGGCTCCGCGCCGACCGAGCACAGTCCGGCAACGAGCGCGTTTTCAAACAGGTAACCGCTGCGCCGCGTGTCCTTGCCGATCAGCACGCGCATGCCTTCCTGCCGACGCCGACACAGCACGCCCAGCGCACGGCCGATCTGCAGCGCGTTTTCCACCGTCATCACGCCGGCGTTCGCCTCGCCGCGCACACCATCGGTTCCAAACAGTTTTGTTGCCATTGTGATCCTCGTTGCAAATAGCGGTCAGCCGTGGGAACGCACGACCCGCAGCGGCACGGGCGGCTCCAGACCTGTCTGGCGGGGCGGATGCAGGTCGCGCTGTAGCACACGCATGATCGTTTTGTCGTCGTAGCCGCTGGCGCGGATTTCTTCCACGCGCTCGCGCAGGCGGTCAAAATCCGTGCGAATGCCGTAGCTCTTCAGGATGCCTTCAATCCGCGTGCCGTGCCGTTCCAGCGCCTCGGTCGCGCTGATGTAGCCGTGCATCGCGCTTTCCGCGCGCGCCCAGAAGTTCAGCGGATTGGTCTGGAAGAACTTCACGTCGGTCTCCGACGGCTCCAGCAGGATCACGTCCCCGTGAAAATCCGGGTTCATCTGCAGCTTCTCAATGCCGAGCATCAGGCGCGTGTGGAGCATCGTGCGGAACGCCTGGTTGATGATCGTGGCAACGCCCATGTCAGAGAGCGACGTCTGGCCGTTGAGCAGCCGATCGGCGTTGTAGTTCACGAACGGCCGGAATGGATTGTATGCGATGACGAGCGACGCGCCGCGCTTGACCGCGAGGCTGATGTTGGCCGTGCGCCGGACGCCCGCGTCCAGGTAGTCTTTGCCGCGAATGCGCGCCGGCTTGTAGAAGCCCGGAATCGCCGACGACGCCTGCACTGCCTCAGAAATCGACACGCTCGCATCTTCATCGTGGCCAAAAACCACGCCTTCCGCGGTGTCCAGATGCGTCGCGCCGATGTAGAGCGACTTGCCGCGCTCCATATGCAACAAGCGAAAATCGTTGGGCACGCCGTTCTTGCGCAGCTGTTCGCGGATGAACTCCTCGATGCCGGTGTTGACGAACAGCCCCGACGGCAGGTAGCTCAGCCCCGGCATGAAGCGCGCGTCGTGCAGCATCTCCTGGACCAGCGGCTGCACAAGCGCCTCGGCGGCGTCAAAGCTCGGATCCTTGACGAAGTCGCGCAAGCTGCTGACCAACTCCGGTCGCTTCTGGAGCATGTACCGCGCAAGATTCATCGACGCGGACGGGACGAATCCCACGGCGTCGCGGCCAAAACGCAGCGGACGGCTGATGAACTCGCGCCAGTTGGGACGGTAGAAATCGGTCGGGCGGAACTTGTCGATGCGGTCGCTCGCGCCTTCCAGCGACTTGAGCATCTCTTCTGGGCCCACGCCTGCCGCCAGGGGCGCGGCGAGGAATGCGCCGGCGGAAATGCCGACGTAGATGTCAAAATCCGTGACGGAGCGGTTGGCGAGCAGCGTGTTGAGCGCGATCAGGCCACCGATCTTGAAGGCGCCGCCGGAGATCGCGCCGCCGGCGAGCACGAGCGCGACTTTGGCGTGCGGGCGCGGTCGGCCGCGGTCCCCTTTTTCGACAAATGTGATGCCCATCTTCGTCCTCCGGAAGCCGGCGCACAGTCTGGCCGCGTTGCCGCGGTTGCGCCAGATTCTGCACGTAACATTACACGACTGCCGCCAGCAATTTTTGCGCCAGTCGCGACAGGCCACTCTCCTTGCCAAGCGCCTGCGAAACCGCCTGGACCCGCACTTCTGCGTAGTCAAAGGCCGCCAGACTCGGCAGCTGATCGGCGGGACAGCGCACCGGCACCGCCAGCACTTCGTAGCGCCGATGCGTCAGGATATGCACGATCGGCCCGAGCGGCACGCCGGGCTCCAGACCTTGCGCGCGCAGACGGGCGTTGAGCACGTCCAGGCAATCGACGCCTTCCACGCCGGGCGGCTCCCACAGTCCCGCCCAGCGGACGTCGTCGGGACGCTTGCCCAGCAGCACGCGCGGCGCGGAATCGGCGACACCGGCGAAAGCGCCATCGTCCGCGAGGATGACGGCATAGGCCGCACGCACGAGTTGCACCGCGGCTTTTTGCCGAACCGGCGGGATCGCCTGCGCGCGGCCCTGGGCGTGGGCCTCGCAGTACGCCGCGACGGGACACTGGCCGCAGGACGGCGACCGCGGCGTGCAGACCGTCGCGCCCAGCTCCATCAGCGCCTGGTTCCACGCGCCGGGCGCCGCGTGCGGCAGCGGCTCACGCAGCCAAGCCTCGGCAACGCGCCAGATGTGGTTGCGGCCCTTGGGCTGGCTCGGATCGCCGGCAAACGCCGTCCAGCGCGACAGCACGCGCGCGACGTTGCCATCGACAAGCGCCGCGGGCTGGCCAAAAGCGATGGACCGCACCGCGCCGACCGTATACGGCCCCAGCCCCGGCAGCGCCCGCAGCGACGGTTCATCGGCCGGCATTGCGCCGCCGTGCTGCGCCATCACCGCTTGCGCCGCGGCGTGCAGGTTGCGCGCGCGGTTGTAGTAGCCCAGCCCCGTCCACATGGCGAGCACGTCGGATTGGCTTGCCTGCGCGAGGTCCGCCACCGTCGGCCACCGTGCGAGCCAGCGGTTGAAGTAGTCGATGACCGTGTCCACGCGCGTCTGCTGCAACATCAGTTCGGACACGAGCACCGCGTACGGCGACGGATCCTTGCGCCACGGCAAGCGCCGTTGATGGTGCGCGAACCAGGTCAGCAGCGCGTCGGCTTGAGCTGGATCCAGATCAGCTGTGTTTGCCACGTTTGTCTTTCTTTGCCGGCGGTGCGGCTGCAGGCGCGGCAACGGCGCCAGGTGCGAGGAGCAAGGCGGGGGCGGGCGCCGCTCCCGGTGGAACTGCGGCAGGCGGCGGGATTGCCGCAGCCTCGGTCGCATCCAGCAACCGCGCATCGATTACGGTTTGACGCCAATTGCCGTCGGTCGCGGTAAATTCGAACGCCACCGGCTTGCCCGCGTCGCCGGGCGCGAGCCGCACTTCAAATGGATGCCAGGTGAAATCGGCCTTGTGCAGCACGATCGACCAGACGTCGCGGTCCCCGACCAGCGCACGCACCTTCACGTCCGAGCCGATGTCATTGCGCACCGCCCACAGCCGCAGACCAACCCGACCCGCCAGCACGCGCGCGGGCGCCGGCCGTGGCCACGTGATCCGCGCGAGGCCGTTGTGGCCGCCCGGCTGGATCATCAGGCCGTTGTGGCGGGAATTGCCCACTTCCTGCACCGCGTCCGACACGTCCAGCCACCAGTCGCCGCCGCAGATGTGCTTGGATTCGCCGTTCCAGATGCAGCGCTTGATGCTGCCGTCCGGCTGTTGACGCTCCACAACCGCGTCCGCGAGGTGCTTGCGCAAATCGTACGCGGTCCGCGAGACGCCAAGGTCGTAGAGCAGCAGTTCAGTGCCATGGTCGAGGTCCTCGTCGCGCAAACGGCGCGCGGGCAACTTCAACGTCGCGGCGCGGTTGTGCGTGGAGACGACCCAGAGGCGCTTGAAGCCGTCGGCGTCCCAGAGATCGGTCGGATCGCCGACGATGAGCGACTCGTCGTACTTCAACGCGTTCTGGCGATACGCGTCAGCAAAACGCCACTTCTGGCTCGCTGACCACTCCGGGTGAAAGCCGATCGCGTCGCCCTTTTGCACGTCGCGCATCAGGATCTTCGCTGCCGCCGCGAGGCTCGCGTCATCTGGCGCCACCGCGTGCCGGCCGGTCCGCAGCACGATCATCGCAGCCGCAGCGGCAAAAATCGCCAGCGCGCCGACAAATGCTGCCGCCAGACTGCCGCGCGTGCCGGGCACAAGGTTCATGATTGCCGCGCCTCAAGGATCAAACGCTGGATGCCACGCGGCACGGGACACCGACGCGCCGTGCAGCGGATCGAGCTTAGCAACAGTTTGGGGAGAAAGCCCAGCCGTCGGCCGGTCAATTCGACGCGGCGCATGGACTCAAGCAATGCCGTCCAGCACCAGCGGCAGGTCACGCGGCGTGTGCGCGGCCACTTGGGCGAGCGTGCCAAAGCGAAAATGGTCGAGCAGCATCGACACTTTGTCGGCAACACCGTCCAGGCCGACGTAGTACTTGAACCGACGCGCCAGCGGCAAACGCATGCGCGGCTGTTCCGGGTCGAGTTCGCGCGGGTGCAGGTAGAGCACGGCGGGCGTCTTGCGCAGGTCAAACGCGCCGAACGCCGCCTGCAGCGCCGGCTTGGGCAGGATGCGCAGATAGCCGCCGCCGGAGAACGCCAGATCGTGGGTGCCGAGGCGCAAGGGCACAACGGGCACCTCGAGGATCGTCTTTCCGTCCGGCAGCACGATGTCAAAAGGCCGCGTGCGATCCAGGGGATAGCCGCCATGCGCGCGGTCCGCCAGGAAGAGGGAGGAATCCAGCGTGATGCCGCGCGACGCGAGAATCGGCAGCGCCCACGTTTGCCGCGGACCCAGCGAGAAACCCGGCGCGCGAAAACACGTGATGTCGCGGTGTGTCGCGCGGTGCAGCGCGGCGAGGGACTGGTCCAAATCACGGGCGAAAGCGTCGGGTCCGAGGTGCTCGAGCAGTTGGTGCATGTGGCCGTGCGAGCCCACGTCGTGGCCGCGTCGGGCGATCTCGGCGACGAGTTCCGGCGCCACTTCCGCGACCCAGCCGAGCACGAAAAACGTCGCCTTGACGCCGCGGATGTCCAGCGCGTCGAGCATGCGCTCCGTGCCGATGTGGACCCGCCGTTCCTGACGTCGCCATGCCGCCGGATCGGGCGCGCGGTCGTATTCCAGGATGTGGAACCAATCTTCGACGTCGAGCGTCCAGCCATGGAGGACCGAGCTGTTCATGCCCCGAGTGTCGGGTCTGCCGACGTTTCGCGCAAGCGCCGTTCCGGCTACTTGACCGCGCGAATCTTCACCGTCTCGCGCAGTTCCGTCTGGCCAATGACCGGCAGGCGGATCTCAATGATCAGGCCGCCGCCTTCCCGCGCCAACGCGCGGACGGTGCCGTTGTGCGCTTCCACCGTGCGTTTGACGAGGAAAAGTCCGAGGCCACTGCCAATCGCGATGCGTGCGCGGGCGGTGGGGCTCCGGTAGAACGCTTCAAAGACCCGCGTGCATTCATCCGCGGACAATCCCGGGCCGCGGTCCATCACGCGGATGATCGCGCCGTTGGCGTCGCGGTTGGTCTCGATCTGCAGCTGGGGCGGGCACGGCACGCCGTCCACCGCCGTATCCTCCGCGGCGTAGCGGATGGCATTCTCGATCAGCGTCGACAGCACGCGGTCCAGCGCATTGGCGTCGCCCGAAACGACCGACCCGAGGCTGTCCAGGGTCAACTCAAACTGAAAGCCCAGCCGCTCCAGCCGGTGCCGCTCGCGCCGCAAGACGGTCTGCGTCAGCGAGTCAATGTCGACCTCGCCGCGATGCAGCAGCACGCGATCCATGCCGACGCGCTGCGCTTCCAACAGCCGGCCGATGTGCTCCTCCAGCAGCCGCACTTCCTCGTGGAGCTCCTGCAGCAGCTCTTCGCCTTCGTTGCGGCGGCGGTCCTTGCCCTGCGGCGCGCGCGCCCGCTCCCGGTCCAGCTCGATGCGAATGAGCTCCAGCGCGACTTCAATGCGCGCGAGCGGCGAGCGCAGCTCGTGGGAGATCCCGGACAGCAGGTCCCTTTGCGCCTGCAACATGCGCGCGATGCGTTCCGCCATGGCGTTGAGGCTTTGCCCCAGCGCACCCAGGTCGTCAAACGGCTCGATCGGCGCGCGCACGGACAGGTCGCCCAGACCGATTTCCACCGCCGTCTCGCGCAGGATGCGCGCCCGTTCGCGCAAGCCTTGAGTCAGGGTCAGCGACGTGCCGAGCAGGACTGCAGTGCCCACCGCCGCCGCGAACAGCGCCGCCAGTTCCGTGCCCGCGAGCGCCATGCGACTCTGCCAAACCGTGACCGCCGCCGCACCGAGCGCGCTGAGCGTCGCGATCGTCACGGCGACTGCGACGATTTCTCCGCGCGCCAAACCCAATGGCGCCAGCTGCGGCCGGGCAATCGGCTGCGCGAGGGGCGTCATGCGCGCTGGCTGGATGCTGGGGTGCTGGGTGGTGTCCGACATGGGCTGGTTCAGCCCTATTCAGCCGCGCCGGACTTGGGACGGTCGGCGGCGAGCATGTAGCCGGTGCCCCAGATGGTCTTGATGTAGCGCGGCTGGCGCGAATCCGACTCGATCTTGGCGCGGAGGTTCTTCACGTGCACGTCGATCGAACGGTCATACGCCGCGTAGCCAACGCCGCGCAGCATGTCCATGAGCGCATCGCGGCTGAGCACTTGACCCGGATGGCGCAGGAAGCAGCGGAGCAGGTCAAACTCGGTTGTCGTCAGCTGCACCACGTTGCCATCGGCAGAGACTTCCCGGCGCGCGGTGTCCATGATCAGATCGCCAACCCGCAGCGTCTCCGTCACCGGCGACGGCGAACCGCCATCCGCCCGGCGCAGCACCGCGCGGATGCGCGCGACAAGCTCACGTGGATTGAACGGCTTGGACAGGTAGTCGTCCGCACCAAGCTCCAGCCCGACGATGCGGTCATTGTCGCTGCCCTTGGCCGTCAGCATGATGACCGGCACTTTGGAGCTCGCGCGGATCCGCCGCAGCACTTCAAAGCCGTCCATGCCAGGCAGCATGACGTCCAGCACCAGGAGATCAAACACTTCCGAAGTCGCGCGCCGCACGCCCTGCAAGCCATCCGTCACAAGCGTGACCTGGAAGCCTTCAGGTTTGAGCAGCCGCTCCAGCAGCGCGCCCAACCGAACGTCATCGTCAATAATCAACAGGCGACCCATGCTCACTCCCGTACCACAGGGGGAATCCAGCTAAGGCGCTGGCTGCGGTGGCTTCACATCCAGCTGCAATTTCTGCGCGGTCGGCTTGACCGGCTCCATCGGCAGCGCATCGCCAGCCGACGCGAGCGACCTCTCCGGACCGCGCACGGCCAGCACCTGGATCGCGATTTGATGACCCTGATTCCACGTGGCGAAGCCGACGTCGGTCAGTTCATTGAGCTTGACGCCGTTCCTGGCAATGTCCTTGCCGGCATCGATGTCCGCCAACAGCACGTCCACATCGACCTGCCGCGCGTGGATCTGCTCGTCGCTCGTGTACTCGGGCGCGGGCGGAACGTATCCGGCGATCTCCGGCTTGTCCGCGTTCAGCTTCAGGCTCTGCAAACGGCGCTGCACGCGACCTGCCGACCACGCAAACAACGCGCGCTCCTGACCATTGGTCGCAAGCGCCGCCGCCACCAGCTTGGCCACGTCGGCATCGCCACCGCAGAGACCCAGCGCCACAATCGCGCGCAGCCGCAGCAAATCGTCGTCGGATTGGGTCAGCGGCCACAGCGCCGCCGCCGCCTCCGGCTTGCCCGTGCGTCCCAGACCCGCGAGCGCCGTCAAGCGCACGCCGATGTCGCGATCCTTGAGCGCGCCGTTCAACGTTGGCACCACGCGCGGATCGTCGATGCCCGACAGCAGCTCCAGGGACTTGGACCGTTCCGCCGGCGCGTTGCTCGCCATGTCGCCCACCAGCGTTGGGACCGCGTCCTTGCCCAGATGCGCGATGCGCGTGGACGTCATGCCCACGCGACCCACGGGATCGTGGAAGCGCTTTTCCAGCAGACGCGGGTTCTCGACGAACTTCTCAAAGAAGATCGACGAAGCCCAGACGAGGATCGCGAGGATGACGAGACCGATGGCGTACAGACCGAGCTTGCCCCAAGCTTTGGGATTGAAGCTGCGATCACTCAGGGCGGGCATACAGACGCCTCATGGAAACGGCCGGGCGCTGGCGAGGACGCAGCGCAAGCGGCCTTACTGGGTGCAGGGCTCGGTGACCTGAATGTCGTCGAGGAAGACGCCTTCGTACTTGTCGTTCAGGCTGCAGTCACCGGAATCGAAGTGGAACTCGACGACGATGTTGAGGCCCTGGTACTTGGTCAGCGGCAGCGTGATGTTCTGCTTGGTCTTGAACTGGCTCGGCTTGAGGCCGTAGACCGGGTCCGTCGCGTCCCAAATCACCGTGGACTGCGCGCCGGTCTTGACGATGACCTTGAAGTGCTCCGTCTGGAACGTGCCGCTCGGCTGTTCGATGTCAGCGTAGATCGCGAACTGCAGCTGGGCGCTCTGCTTGGCGTTGGTGCCAATCTTGAGCACCGGCGAGTCAAAGTCAGACTGCACCGGACCGCAGCCCGCGACCGGATCGTCGTAATTCCACTTGGCTGGATTGCCAAAGTAGGCTTCGAACTTGCCGTTCAGGTACTTGTGCGGCACCGCGCTCCACTTCGTCAGGATGCCAGGCGTCGCCGAGCCCACCATCGGGGACAGCGCGGCGCTCTCAAACGTCACGGACGGCAGCGGGGACGTCGGCTGGCAGCAGCCCGGACCCGACTTGAACGGCGTCTCGCAGCTGAACGCCTTGGTCGGCTCGTCAAACTTGCAGTTGTACGACTTGCAGGCATCCGGCGTCGGCGGCTGGCAATCGATGCCCGAGACGCAAATCGGCGGCGTGCAGGTGGTCCACATGTTGATGCCGTCGATGTACGGACCGACGTGGTTGTTGTTCTTCGGGTTGCCCGCGTCGAATTCCCACGCCAGGAGCATGGTCTTGCCGGCGACCGCCGCGGGCGCCTTGACGGAGATCGTCGCCCACTGGCCGTTGGTCGTGCCGCCGATGTCGTACGAGCTCCACGCCCACGTGATGTTGGTCGGGTCGCTCGGGTCGACAAAGCCAAAGCGCAGGCGATCCACCGCGAAGATGGTCGACTGGTACTGCGGCACGGCGAACACGGCGGGCGCGTCCCACTCGGTCGACAGGTTGAGGTGGAACGTGATGATGGTCGTGCCGTTGAGCGGAATCGTCACCGGCGCGCTCTTGGCGATGCCGTACGGCACTTTCTGCGAGCCGGCGTCGTAGTTGCCCAGCGTGTTGCCAAAGTAGAGCGAGTAGAGGTCCGGGCTCGTGCCAAAGAAGTTATCGGCGGAGATGTGCCACTGCATCGTCTGGTCGTACGGGTCGCCGGTGGCGGAGACCGCGGCCGTGGCGAACGCCGTGGTCCAGCCGGTCGGAAGCGTCGTGCCCTTCGAGCTCTCAAACGACTCGTTGGTGACTTGCGTCTTCTCCGAGCAGCAGCCCGCCGCCAGGACCCAGTCGCACTTGCCCTGGACGCAGGTGTCCACGGTGCAGGTGTCCTTGTCGTCGCAGTCGAGGTCTTTCGCGCACTTGCCGGTGGACTTGCAGCCGCACTGGCCGTCAGCCTGGCAGATGCCCGTCTCGGCGGTCGGCTTGCAGAGACCCAGCGCGTCGCAGAACGCGTCGTTGGTGCACTGCTTCTTCTCGCACGCGATGTCGACCTTGAAGTCGTCGATGCTCGGGCCGGCGAACGTGTTGCCGCTCGGGTCGCCCGCGTCAAAAGTGAAGCAGACGCGGCCTTTCTTGCCGGCGTACTGATCAAGCGCGACGTCGACTTCCAGATACTTGCCGTCGGTGCAGCCCTTGATGTCATCGCTCGACCAGAGCGGCTTCTTGATGTTGCTGACGATGTTCGAGCACTCGCTCGCGCCGCAGTACTGGCCGCCGGTCTGGAACGTGACGGTCAGCTTGTCGAGCGCGGGCGCCAACGTGCAGATGCCGAGGATGGTGTTGCAGCTCTCGCCGCCCGTGCAGTCGGTGCTGATCTTGCACGGCTTCTGCGAACCCGGCGGGTTGCTGTACGCCGGCTGGCCGCACCATTCCGTGATGAGCGCGACCTGGAAGCTCGCGACGTCGTACAGCGTGCCGGAGCCCAGCTGCACTTCCGGCGAGCAGATGGTGCCCTTGGGACCCTGGTTCAGCAGCTTCGGATCGGCATAGCTCTGGAACGTGCTGTCCGTGAAAACCAGCGACTTGCTGCCGCTCGTGCCGCCGGTCGGGTTGACGCGCCAGGAGACGGCGGTGGAGTTGCTGCCGATGTTCTTCCACGCAGAAATGCCGTTCTCCATGCCGTCCGTGAACAGGTTGGACGGGAGGCAGCACTGCGGGTTCTTGGCGTCCGGGACGTTGCTGCAGAGGCCCGTGGCCGCGCCGTTGGCCTGCAGGCAGGCGTCGATGGTGCAGAGGTTGCCGTCCTGGCAGTCGGCAACGCCCGCGCAGCAGCCCGGCGTGAGGTCGGCGAAGCAGATGCCCTTGTCCGTGACGTTGTCGTAGTACGTGCAGTCGTTGATGGCGCACGGGTTGCCGTTGCCGTTGGCGCAAGGCGTGGCTTTGTCGCAGGACGAGCTGTCGGTCGCGCAGAGCGTCTCGACCACGATGTCATCCAAGTACACGCCCTCAAAGCCGTTGTTGACACCGTCCAGCGTCGCGAACTGCCAGGTGACGGTCGCGGAAGCGCCAAAGCCCGCGAGGTTGACGACGCGGTGGACCCACTGGCCGCCGGTGGTCTTGCCGATCTTGGTCGACGCCCACACCGGAGTCGGCGTGACTGCCGCGCCGTTGACAAAGACCGTCAGCACGTCCTTTTCCGTCAGGCAGGCGTCTTTGGCGCCGTTGCCGAGGTTCACGCACACCTGATCGATCGCGCACGACGTGCACGACGTACCCGCGAGGCCCGCGTTGCCCGCGAGGAAGGCCGGCTCCGCGTCCAGCCACAGCCAGTAGTGCAGGATCGCCGGCTTGACCTTGCCGCTCGCGTCCTTGGGGATGACGAGTTCCGGGGAAGTCAGCTTGGCCGTGACCTTGGCGCCCGCGCCGGTCGACTGGCAGGACGTCGCGGTGGTCGCTGACGTGTCGTAGTTGTAGCACTCGTTGCCCAAGTAAAGCGAGGACTTGCCCGTGTGCGCGCGCTTGTTGGAGACCTGCCACGCGACGGTCGAGCCGGTCGCGGTCGTGGTGACGGCGCCGCTGAAGCCTTCCAGGTTGCCGATGGACTCAAACTTCACTTTCGGCAGGATGGTGCTCTTGTCGGCGCAGCAATTCGGCGTCGGCTTGTATTCGCACTGACCGGCGGACACGTTGCACGCGGCGGTCTGGCAGCTCAGCTCGGCGCAATCGATGTCGGCGCAGCAGACGTTGGCGCCCTCTTTCTTGGCCGGCGCCGTGCACGTGTAGTTCACGCAAGAAATCGTCTGGCAGATCGGGTTGATCTTGCTGAAGCAATCCGAGTCGACTTCGCATTCGTGCTTGACGACCACTTCGATGTCCGGCACGTCTTTCGGCGTATCCGTCACCGCATCCGTGCCAACCGCATCGCTGCCGATGTCGTCAGAAGCGGTGTCCTGGATATCTTCCGGAGGCGTGTCGGCGGCCGTGTCGCTACCTTCAGTCGGCCCGCTGTCTTCCGTCGCAGTCGCCTTGGTGCCGCAAGCTGCCAGAAGCAGCGCTAGCGCAACGGGCACCACAAGGCGCTGAATTTGCGCCAGTTCAAGCATAGAGGTCGGACAGCGCGACGCAGTCGGAAAGCGATTCATGTAGCCCCTCGTTGCGCGGACCGGGGTCAACACCGCTCCAGATGCCCGTGTCGACACGCCCGCGTCTCTTCAGTGTACCCGCGGACAACGGGTAGCGCAATCTTCCTGCCGGGGAAAACGCTACAGAATCTGCCGGTCAAGGGCTATGGCGGCGGGATGCAATCAGGGACAGTTGCTGACAGCTTGGCAGACGCACTTCGCGGCAGCGCACGCCGCCTGTTGGCAGGTCGCGCAGGACTTCTGGGCGCAGTCGGCGTCCCAGTAGCAGTCGTCCTTCTGGCACGTTTCGCCAACGCTCAGATTGTCGATGTTGACGCCCGGCTTGTCGTTCAGCGTGTTGTCGCCCGCGTCAAAGCGCATGCAGACTTGGATCGACTTGCCCGCCCAGGCGTCCAGATCGATGGTGATGGGCTGCCACAATCCGTGCGTGCTGCCGTGGATCGCGTCCGACGACCAGACCGTCGTGAAAACGCCGCCGGTAAAGATTTCCACGGAGAACCAATCCAGCTTGGAGTTGCCCGGAATCGGCGGATTGATGTACTGCGCGACCGGCACGTCTGACCATTCCGTGTCCAGGTTGAGGTCAAACTTCAGCAATTTGTAATTCGTGCCGGCTTTGAGTTGGACCGGCTGGGCGCAAATCCCGCCATGCGGTCCTTGGCCGGCCGCCACCGAGGGATCGTCGAAGTTGCTGAAGCTCACGTTGCCAAAGTACAGGCTGCCGCCGCCGCCGTTGCCGCCCTTGGGATTGGCGCGCCAAGCCACGTTGAGGGAATTCAGCTGGTTGGTCTTCCAGCCCGTCAGGGTCGTGCCATCGAACGTGTCCGATAGCAAAGTCGCCGGCTGGCAACAACCCGGCTTCGTGGCGTCAGGCTGGGATTTGCACGCGTTCTGCGCACACGTGTCGACGGTACAGCTGTTGCCGTCGTCGCAATCCGCGTCGCCCAAGCAGCAGCCCGCGAGGTCGTCGTGGAAGCAGACGCCCGTGCCGGCCGCGTTGCTGTAGCCGGTGCAGCTGTCGACCGTGCACGCGAGGCCATCGTCGTCGCATGCTTGCTTGTCGCTGCAGAGGATCTTGCCGAGGTCGGGGCAAATCGTCTCGATCACCACGTCGTCCAGATAGATGCCTTCGTAGCTGTTGTTGGCGCTCGTCTTCGTGCTGAACTGCCACGCCAGCTGGATCGACTTGCCCTGCCAGTAGGCCAGATCCACCGCGATGTGCCGCCAGCCGCTGGGATTTTGCGGATCGCCCAGCGTCGTCTTGTCGATCTGCGTCGACCAGAACACCGACGCCGGCGGGGCATCCTGCGCCAGCACTTGCAGCGACAGCACATCTTTTTCCGGCTCGCACACCGGCGCGCCCGCGACCTGGATGCACGTCGACGCCGCATTGCACGGCGGATTGCAGACGCCCGGCTGGATCGTCTTGGCGTACGACGGCTCGGTATCCAGCCACAGCCAGAAATGCGCCTGGGCCTTCTTGTCCTTGGGCAACAGGTAGGTCTTGGACAGCAGCGTCGTCGCCACCGGCTGCGTGTCGCTCAGCAGCGGCTTGCAGGCGCCCGCGGGCGTCATCGAGTTGTCGTACGTGTGGCACGCGTTGCCAAAATACAGGGATTTCTTGCCGCCGTGCGCGCGCCACGCGGTCTGCTGCCAGCTGACATTGCCGTTGGTCGGACCGTCGGTGGCGACAAAGCCGTCCTGGCCGGACTCAAAACTGGCGTCCTGCAGCAGCACTTTGCCAGAGCAGCAGTTGGCGATCGCGACGTTTGTGCACTTGTGCTGCAACTGGTCGCATTTGTGGGTGTTGCACTCGTTGCCGTCGTCGCAGTCGCTGTCCAGGCAGCACGTGTCGGGATTCTTGATGGCGGCGCAAACGCCGGCGGTGCAATGCGGCAATTGGCACGGCGACAGGCTGAGCTTGCCCACGCAGTCGTCGTCGATCGCGCATTGGCCAACGTCGGGCGCCACATCGGGGACATCCGCCACATCCGGCGCCGCATCCGCGGTCGCGTCCGGCGCCGCGTCGACAGTCACATCGGCGATGGCATCGCTCGCCGCCGCATCGTCGCCGGCATCGTCAAGGATCTCGTCTGTCGCAACATCGTCCGCCGCATCGATGGCAACATCCGTCTGTTCCGCTGGCGCGACGGTCTGGCCGCATGCCGCCAGCAGCAGCATCGTCAGGCCCGGAGTCCATCGCTTGGCGAGGTGCATCGTCGTCTTCCTACGGGCACGCGGCAGTGAAGTGCAGGTTGTCGACCGCGACGCCAAAGCCGCTGTTGCCGACGCTGTCGACCGTGTTGAAGTAGAACTCCAACTGGATTTCCTGGCCGATGTACGGCGTCAGGTCGATCGCAATCGTCGACCAGCTGCCCACGGAATAGCCATTGGTGTTCTTGTCCCACAACTGCGTCTTCACGCCGCCGACGTAGACGTTGACCTGCAGCGCGTCGTACGGCGGGCCCTGTTCCGTGTCCATGAACAGGTCAAACGTCACCTTGCTGTTGACGTTGCTCGGCAGCGTGATGGGCGGCGTCTTGGCCGAGCCAGTCGTCGAGCCAAAGTTGAAGTTGCCCGCGCTCGGATCGCCGTAGTACAGGACGCCCGTTCCGGACTTGACCTGCGGGCTGCCCAGCCACAGCTGCCAGCCCTGCGCCGTGCCCGCGCTGTTGCTGAAGACCATGCCCTTGGCGTCGTTGGCATCAAACTCGTTGCTCCAGATGTCCGGAATGCAGCAGCCCGCCGCGCCGGTGGCCTTGTGGACGCACTTCTGGCTGACGCAGGTGTCGATCGTGCATTTCGTCTCGCCGTCCGCGCAGTCCACGTCGGCGCTGCAGCAGGTGTTCTGGTTGGTGCAGACGTTCTTGCTGCACGTGTCGATGGTGCAAGCGTTCTTGTCGTCGCAGCCGATGTTGGTCGTGCAGCAGCCGGCGATTGGCGCAAACGAGCAGTTGGCGCCCGGTCCGGGGCACGTGTCCGCAGTGCACGGGTTGCTGTCGTTGCAGTCGCCGGCGCCCATGCAGCAGCTCGGAATCGGCTGGAATTGGCAATGCTGGTTGATGCACTTGTCCGTCGTGCACAGCACGCTGTCGTTGCAGTCGCCGTCCGTGGCGCAGCAACTGTACGGCCACGAGCATTGGCCGTCCGAGCACACGCCGGTGTAGCAGGAGAGCGTGAACGACGGATTGCACGCCGCGGTGTTGGCGCACTTCTTGGGCTGGCAGGTGCTGTCGACGTGGATGTTGTCCAAGTACAACTGCGTGTTGGTCAGGCTGCCAAACGTCGAGGACGGCGTCACTTCAAAGCGCAGCGCGAAGCTCTTGCCGGCGACTGAGGACAGGTCAATCGACACGGTCTGCCACGAAGTCGTCGCCGAATTGACCGACTTCGTGACCAACGTCGTGTCCGCACCGTCGATATCCGCCGAAACGCGCAGTGACAAGCCCGACGACACGGTATCCGAGCGATAGCTGAACGTGAACGACGCTTCCTTGCCGGTGAGCAGCGTGATGTACGGCGAGACGGCGGTGGCCTTGGGCTTGGTCGACGCGGCAACGGTGTAGGTGTTGGAACCGGCGACGCCGAATGCGAGCACGCCGCTGCCGCCCATCGAGTCGGTGGTGTCCTTGAAGTACCACGTCGGGCCGACGGTCATCGGCGTGATGGTGTAGCCGCCATCGCTGCCGTCAAAGCCGGTGCTCAGCACGGTTGGCGCGCAGCAGCCAGGCGCGGTCGACGCCGTGTAGGCGCACTTGCCGGCGGAGCAGGCATCCTTGGTGCAGGGGTTGAAGTCGTCGCAGTCCGTGTCCTTCTGGCAGCAGACGCTCTGGAAGACGCACTGGCCGGCGCTGCAGCTGCCGGTGAAGCACGAGTCCGCGGTCTTGCATTCGGCGTCGGTTTTGCAGCACGTGTTCTGGTGCTTGCAGCCGCCGCCGGGCGCGGAGCAGTCGTCGATCGTGCACGCATCGCCGTCGTCGCAGTCGCCCGCGCTCATGCAGCAATCGACCTTGGCGCTGTGCGCGCAGGCGCCGCCCGCGACCGGGCAGAGGTCCAACGTGCAGGGCTTGCCGTCGTTGCAGTCGCCCACCGTGTTGCAGCAGTCCGCCTTGGGCGTGTGCACGCACGCGGGCGTGCCGCCGCTGGTGGGCTGGCAGAGGTCCAGGCTGCAGGCATTGCCATCGTCGCAATCGGACGCCGCCGCGCAGCAGCCGGTGGAGACTTCGATTTCGTCGATGTACACGCCTTCAAACGCGTTGACGCTGCCGTCGATCGAGTCAAACACGAACTGCAGCGTCAGCGACTTGCCCGCCCACGCCGAGACATCCAGCGTAATCCGCTGCCACGAGCCATGGGTCGTGCTGAGCTGCGGATCGGAATTCCACACCGGCACGGTCGCGGCGCCGTCGAGCACGTTCACGGTCAGCACGTCAAAGCCCGTGGACGCCTCCGTATCCATCCACAGCCAGAACGACACCGCCGGATTGACGCCCGCGGTCTTGGGCACCGGGAGGGGCGGCAACGTCGCGCTGCCAGCGACGTGCTTGCCATTGGCGTAAGTCAGGCTCGTCGGGTCGCCAAAGTAGAGGCTCGCACCGCCGGAAACGCTGCGCTGGCTGCTGAAATTCCAGCCAATGCCGCCCTTGGCCGTGTCCTCGATCGAGACGCCGGCGCCCGGGCCGTCCAACGCCGCGATGCCGGAGATGGCGCTGAGCTTGCCCGTCGCGATCTTGGGCGCGCATGCGAGGCATGGCGTGACGTCATCGGCGAGACCGGCGCCGTAGCACGCGACCTGGCCGTCGCCGTACGGGGTCAAGCAGACGTTGCCCTTGACGGTGTACGAACATTTGCCCTGGAAGCACGCGCCCTTGGCGCAGGGAATGTCGCACTCGATGTTGGTCGTGCACGCGGTCGCGTGGATGGATTTGCCGATGCCGCCAGCGTCCTCAGGCGGCACATCGACCTTGGTCTCCGCCACGTCGATCGCATCCGTGCCCGCGATCGCGTCCGTCGCGTCGGTCAGATCCGCGCTGTCCGGCGCCGCATCATCCAGCGCGTCAGAAGCCGCGTCCTCGCCCGCATCCGTCGCAGCATCCGCATCAGCAGGCGCATCCGCCTTGTCGGTCGCGTCCTTGTCCGTCGCCTGCAGGTCCTGGTCCGCATCGGCACCCGCCGCGTCGGTGCCCACAGCGTCTTCCGTCGTCACGTCCGTGCCGTTGCCCGTCGTCGGCGTCGTGCCGCACGCAACCGCCAGCAAGGCCAGCAAGCTCATCGCCGCAGTCGCGCCGGGTCCCCGCTGCCAAAAGCCTGTCGTCAAGGCACTGCGCATCGCATCTCTCCCGGTCCAGCCGCATGGCAATCGGCGCCAGGGCGGGCGATTGGCGGGCGGTTCGTGCAAGCCATGGCCTTGCGGCACAAGCGGTTCGTGGCGCGAGCAGACCACCGCGGGTCGCAGACGCATCGGTTGAGTGTAACACGCCCCACGTGGCTCAGACAAATGAACAAAGGGCGGTTTGCCGGGCAGTGGATGCTAAAACTTGAACCGCAGCGCCGCGTCCAACCGCCACACGGAGAGCGCGTGCGCGCCCGACGGCGCATCCAGCGCGGCGCCCGGCAGCAGGTACGACGCGCGGAGCACCGCGGTCGTCCTCAGCGCCTTCCACCACAGTCCGACGTCGGGCTCCAGGCCCAGGAACGTCGCCTTGCCCGGCGTGGCGTTGTCAGAAGCCGCGAGCGCCGTCATCAGCCCGGCGTTCACAAACAGGCCCTGATCAACGCCCGTTTCGAGCAGCGTCAGCTGCCAGTTCGGCTTGAAGTACCATGCGTTGGCGACCGCGCCGATGATGTCCCGAAACAGGATGTTGTCGACGAGGAAGCCGCGGTGAAAATTGAAGCCGGTGACGAACGACCGGGGCGCCGCGAAGGGTGCCGGGCCCGTGCGCCAGTTGTCCTGATCGTTTACGCCAAAGCCGCCGCCGCGTTCGCCGGACGCCATGCCGAGGTCGATGTTCCACAGGTGCCGACCCGTCCGCATCTCGGCTTTGCCGGCGAAGCCGCCGCCGACCAACGTCTTGGACGTCACCGTGCTGGAACGTTCATCGGCGTTGAGCACGGTCCCGTAGCGAAACGCGCCTTCCAGCTGCAGCCGCAGCGGCGCATCCGCCAGCTTGCCGCGCCAATCCAGGTACAACTGCGGCGTAAACTGGCGAACCGTGCGCGGAATCAGCTGGTCACAGGTCTTCTGCGCGGCGCAGTCCGTGCCGTGCTCCGCGTAGAAGCCGTTGTCCATGCTCTGGTACATCAGCGCGGCGGCAAACTTCATGCCCGGCGCGTCCGGCGACTTGGCGCTCTCCGCCTGCAACAGCCACCGCGTCGCGTCGGCGCTATCCTGCAACGGCACCGGCTGGCCATCCGTGACCGTCGCGTTGGTGCCGCGGGTCAGGACGGACGTCCCGGTCAGCGCCGTCGAGTTCAGCGGACCGTTGAACAGGATGTCGCGCGCCGCCTTCAGGCGAAGGCCAAAGAACTCAGCGGAGATCTGGATGCGGTCGAGATCGGTCTGAAAATCGCTGAACAGGTCGCGGCCGTCGTTGCGGACCATGCCAAGGCCAAAGTGGTCGCCCATGCGGCCGATGTCGAGCTCGCCCATGCCCAGCACGCGCACGTGCACCCAAGCGCGGCGCACGCCGATGCTCGCGGTTGAAGCGAAGCCGCCGGTATCGGACGTCCAGCTCTGCGTGCCCAGAGCGTCCTGGCCCGCGCGCGCGGCGTTGTTCTGGCCGCCGAGCACCATGTTGCTGACGCCATCGATTTGCGTGCGGATGTCGGCCCATTCCGCGACGTGCAGGGTTGGATCAAAGCGCAAGCGCAGATCGCCGATGCCCATGCGGCCATCGGAAGGCGTGGTATTCGACTCGCCGTGGCGCACATCGATGTGCGGCGCGATACTCGGGTCGGACGTCGTGTAGCGGATGCCATCCAGGTAATCGAGGCGCGTGCGCATCTCACCGTGCAGATCCAACGTGACAAGCGGCGTAGCGGGCGGAACCGGCTGACCATCCTGCGCTTCTGCGGCGAACGCCGAGGCGGACCAAAGCCCGCAAAGGGTCATGGCAAGGCCGAGGCGGACGCGCAAACGGGAAAACAGCATTCACGTCCTGGCAAGGCACGGGCCAACATGGCTCCGGGGACGGCGGAGTGTAGGAGTCATGGCCAGTCTCTGCAACCGGATTGGCGCGATCCCGATCACTTGGGGTTTTTCGGTGCCTCGTAGACGGTCAACATCGGCACGCCGTCCAGCGACCATTGCGCCACGGGCGTGCGCCATTTGTAGGTCTGCCAAAGGTCCAGTTCGTAATCGTCATGGTCTTTTTGATGGTGATAGAAGCCGAGCGCGGTTGGCACCGCCGCGTCCGACGTGTAGCGCAAATCGCGGCGAAACCAGCCCTCGCGTTGGTACATCGCGTACGCGCCCCAGGCCGACTTGTGAAACCAAATCGTGGCGTTCTGCGGCGCCCGGCGGTTGACCTCTTCCAGCAGCGCGCGCGTCGTGCCGCCCCAGAACTGCCGCTGCATGCCCGCTTCCGCTGCACCTGGAATGCCGCCGATGAGGTCGTTGTAGTACGCGGTGCCCTGAGGGTGCGCGTCCGCCGTCGCCTGTGCGGACGGCAGCAACACCGCCAGCGCCATCGCCCACGCCAGCAAGCCCGGCACCGCGTGACCGCGCCACCAGGACAGGGCCGGCGGGGCGAATTGCCGCATCAGCGCCGCTTCCACGCTGCCCGGATTCACGCCGTCCATGTCGGTCGCCGTGCCATCGGTCGGCGCGATCGCTTCTGCCAGCCGCCGCCAGATCGCCTGCAGTCCACGCGCGCCGATGAGCAGCATGAACGCGTAAGCCAGCATCCAGTGCTTGGTCCCGCCGAAGATCGGCGTCCCCGGCATGGAAATCAGCGCCATCGGCCAGATCGCGCTCAGCAGGATCAGGCGATCGTAGCTGCGCAGTTCAGCCGTCCGGCCAAAATCGTCCAGACCCAGCGGCCCCGCGCGGCGCATGCGCGCCCGGTACGCGTCCACGTCCGCCTGCCGACCCATGTCGCGCACCGTCTCCTCGCGGCGTTTGGTCGCCACGTCCAGCGGAACCGTCGCGTCGTGCTGCACTTCAGGCTTGATCTTGCGCGCCTGTCGCCAAACCTGAAGGTCGTGCAGCCAGTCCGGCAAGCGCCGCGGCCAGTAGACGGCCAACAGCCCAAGGACAAAAGCCACAAGCAGCACCAGCGGCCACGTCAGCGCCGTCATGACCCAGGCGAATTGCGGCGGGAACGGCGGATACGCCAGCACCTGGCCAAAATAGACCTGCATGTAGTGTTCATGGTGGATGTGGAATTCCAGCCAGCGCAGGAAGTTGTCCAGCGTGTCCACCCACAGCAGCGGCCAGCCCGCGATCAGGATGCCAAAGCCGACCGGCAGCATCACGAAGAACACGGCGGGCACCGGCGGCGTGGAAACCTGCACAAAGCGCGTCAGCGGCAGGAGCAGCACGGCCACGGCCAGCACCGGATGCAGGAAATAGGCCGGCACCGCCAGCGCCACGCCCGTGATCAGCCACGGCACGCGCTGGAGCCAGGAACCCGGCGCGAGCGCGACTTCAAAGCGCCGCTCCGCGACCGCGTCCCACAGCCAGTGGCCGATCAGCACAAGGGGCAGGAACAGCGCGTTGTGCTTGGCGAGCAGCGCGAAGCCCCAGAGGATCGCGGTCGGCAGGATCCACCGCCGCGAACGCAGCGATCGGTGGTAGGCCAGCGTCGTGGCAAAGAGCAGCGTGGTAATCGTCGTGTCAAAACCCGCGAGGTGCGCGTGGTAGAACGGCTGCGGCAGGCACAGCCAGCCGAGACCCGCCGCCACCGCAAAGGCTTGCACCGCCCGACCAGGACCCCACGCGGTCTGCGGTCCCGTAAACATCAGCCGTGCGGCGAGGTAGAGCAGCGCCACCAGCAAGCCGGCAAAGACCGCGCCGGGAAAGCGCATCGCGTTGGATTCCGACATCACGTACAGCTTGCGCTGCTCCAGCGCTTCGCACCCGGTCCGGCGAATCACGCCCTTGTCGCCAACGCCCGGCGCGAGGCACGTCGCCTTGAGCAGCGCCAGATCCGCGGATTTGTCGATCCGCACGGTCGCGTGATCGTTCTTGCGCTCGATGATCTTGCCCTGCACCAGTCGCCGCGGGCTGACGTCCGCCGGACTGCCGACGATCTGCGGCTTGAGCAGCCAGATCTTGCTGCTGGGCTGATAGCCGTGCGATGGCCCCAGCTCATTGATGTCCAACAGGATTTCCCCGTCCTGCTGGTGGATATTGGACACCGGGCGCAGCTTGCGGCCAAAAGCCCGCCACGACCAGCCGAACAGGATCTTGTCCAGCGGCGGATGCTCGGAATTGGCGCGCCATGTGTCGAGAATCGCCTTGCGCTCCAGCGCGTCCTGGCGCGACTTGCCGCCAGTTTCCACTTTGACGAACCAGTCCTGGTACGTCTCCGCGTGGCCAAAATAAAACGCTTCATCGCGCACAAAGCCCATGTCGTTGGTCATGACGATGAGCAGCGTCGCCGCGAGCCAGAGCACCAAGGCAATGCCAAGGTCGAGCGGTCGGCGCAGTTGGGGTTCGGGCGTGCTCATCGGCTTGGGCTTACTCGTCTTCATCGCCGGGCTTGCCGGCGACCAGGTTGTACTTGCGGGCCAGCCGCCTGAAATGCTTGCGATCCACGTCCGCGTCGCGGGCCGCCTGACTCAGATTGCCACCATGGCGTGTCAGCACGGCGGCCAGATAATCGCGCTCAAAAGTCCCCAGCCAGTTTTCCTTGGCGTCGCGAAAGTTCAGATCCACATGCAGCGGCGGCGCCGCGTTCGTCTGGACCGGCGGCGGCAGCGGTTCCGTCGGCGCCCACGCGTCCTGACGACGCCGCGGCGCATCGGCCCCGCGGATACTTTCGGGCAAATCGTCCGCTTGCAGCAAGTCGCCTTCAGCAAAAGAACACGCGCGCTCGACGATGTTGCCCAATTCGCGCACGTTGCCGGGCCAATCGTAGTCGTGCAGGAGCTGCAGCGCCTCCTGGCTGATGCCCTTCACGCGCTGGCTGTCGCGGTCTTTGGACCCCATGCCGCCGCGGTTGAAGGTGCCGTTGCGCAGCAGGTGCTCGGCCAAAAGCCGAATATCTTCGCGGCGCTCGCGCAACGGCGGCAGATGCAGCCGCACCACGCCGAGGCGATAGAACAGATCCTCGCGGAAGCGCGCCGCCTTCACTTCGGCCGCCAGGTCGCGGTTCGTCGCCGCCAACACGCGCACGTCGATCTTGATCGGCCGGTTGCCGCCCACCCGGCGAATTTCCCGCGTCTCCAGCGCACGCAGCAGCTTGGGCTGCAGGTCCAGCGCCAGCTCGCCGACTTCGTCGAGGAAGATCGTGCCGCCGTGCGCCAACTCAAACAGGCCCTGGCGCGTCGCCAGCGCGCCGGTAAAGCTGCCTTTCTCGTGGCCAAATAGTTCGGATTCAATGAGATTTTGCTGCACCGCGCTGCAGTCAAAGACGATGAACGGCTGGGTGGCGCGCGCGGACAGGTGGTGCAGCGTGCGCGCCACAACCTCCTTGCCCGTCCCCGTTTCGCCTTCCAGCACCACGGTCGCGCCCGTCGGCGCCACCTTCTCCACCGCCGCCATCAACCGCCGCATGGCCTCGGATTGGCCGACCAGATTGCCCAACTGGCCCTCTGCGCGCGGCCGCACGTCCAGCTTCTCCGTCACCACGGAAAACCGCAGCGTCGTCCCGCCCAGCCGCAGCGTACAGCCAGAACGCAGCCACGCCTCGCGCACCCGCACGCGGTCGACGTACGTGCCCGCGACCGAGCGCAGGTCCTCAATCAGGAAGGCATCGCCGTCGCTGAAAATCCGCGCGTGGTGGCGGCTGACGCGATCGTCGTCCAGCACCAGGTCGTTGTCTTCCAGCGCGCCAAGCGTGACGTTGGGCTGGTCAAAGATGTACTCGGTGGCGCTGCCGTCCGCGCTCGTGGCAATCAGCTTGCAGCGGCGAAGCGTCAGCGAAGTCGGCGATGGCGAAGCAAAGGTCATCGCGCTCGCTCTCGCAGGAGGACTACATTTCGAAGGACGTCATGCGCTGACGGCGCTTCTCGTACATCTTCTCCACGTGTTCCTGCTTCTCTTTGCAGTCGATGCAGAGATTGGCTTCCGGACGCGCGAGCAGCCGATTGGCGCCGATGACGGCGTCGCACTCTTCGCAGAAGTTGTACTCGCCCGCTTCAATGCGGCGAATCGCCTTGTCAATCTTCTTCAGCAGCGTCGCATCGCGGTCGCGCAGGCGGAATTCAAACGCCTGGTCGTAGCCGACGCTGGACAAGTCCATTTCGTCCGCAACACGCAGCTCATCGGGGTCCTGATTCTGTTCGGCAGCCTTGACGGCCGCCAGGGTGCGATCCCGCTTCTCAATCAGCATGATGCGCTGTTGTTCGACCTGCTCGTCGGTCAGCGGTTGGAGCTCGAAATTCTCGGCCATAGTGTCCTCCCCGGTACGTGGGGACTGATGGTAGGTTGGGGGTGCCAGCCGGTCAAGGGTGAAAGTGCTGAAGTACCCGTCCCTACCCCGCGTGCGCCTTTAGCCACAGCGCCGCGCCGTCCATCAGCCACGCGACCGCCACGTGGATCGTCACGCCGCCCCAAATCGACTTCGTGTCCATCGCCAGCGTCCCCAGCACGAGGCCCGACAGGATCGATCCCAGGCACTCCGGCAGCGGCTTGCCGAAGTGGATCATGCAGTACGGGATGATCATGACCATGACGCCCATGCTGCCCAATTCCGCAACGACGCCGCGCAACATGAAGCCGCGGAAGAAGAACTCGAGGCCAAAAAACTGCAGCGCGTAGCCAAGCTCCCAGACGACCTGATCGGGCCAGCCGGACGCGTTGTCGTAGAACGGATAGTGCGCCTGGAAGTTGGGGCTCTGCGCCACCAGAAGCACCGCCAGCCCCACCGGCAGGAACAGCAGCGCGTAGAACGGCAGGTGCTGGAGGTATTCATGCGGCGTCAGGTAGAAATCGCTGAGCTTGAGGCCAAAGACCAGCCGCACGACGAGCGCGGGGACGATGAAATAGCAGGTCACACTGCCCGCGACCCAGGACAGCGACAGCAGGAGGCGGTGGTACGGATCCAGCCAGGCGCCGAGCGGCTCGGACAGCCAATAGGCCGCGTCAATCGTGCCTTGCGCAGCCTTGCCCTGGAACGCCTGGTCCATCACGACGAAGCGCAGGACCACCAGCATGATCGCCGCCGTCAGGCAGGTCACCAGGGTCGCCGTGCGCGCGGAAACTTTGCCGACGCGGTCGCTGCGGTCGTTGGCGTCAATGCGCGCCCACGGTTCCGTGAAAACGACGCCAAAGGGATTGCGGATCAGGTCGCGAAGCATCATGACTGCGCGTGGTAGCGGACTTCGCGGGCGATGTCTACAGGTCTAGCCATCTCCTTGCAGCCGCGCTACAAACCGCCGCCGAGGTAGCCCGTGCAGTCGTCCCTGTTTCCCGATCCCGCGTCCGATCATCCGCTCCTGCAGGGCCTCAACCCCGAGCAACGCCGCGCCGTTACGACCACGCGCGGGCCGCTGCTGGTGTTGGCCGGCGCTGGTTCAGGCAAGACGCGCGTCATCACGCACCGCATCGCGTGGCTCATCCAGGAAGAGCGGGTGTCGCCGTGGCAGATCCTCGCGATGACGTTCACGAACAAGGCCGCGGGCGAGATGAAAGAGCGCGTCATCCACACCGTCGGCGAGCAGGCCAAGGACGTGTGGCTGGGCACGTTCCACAAGATCGGCGTGCGCATGCTGCAGCAACTGGCGCCGCAAGCCGGCCTGCGCGCGGGCTTTTCCATTTACGACACCGATGACCAGGTGCGCACCATCAACCGCGTGATGAAGGCGCTCAACCTGTACGACGCGACGTACAAGCCCAAGCAGTTCGCGCAGTTCATCGACAAGTGCAAGAACCGCCTGCAGCTGCCCAATGATCCCAAGCTGCTGGACGAGATCGAGTCCGACTTCGACAAGAAAGCGCTCGTCGTCTACGCCGCGTATGAAGCGGAAATGCGGACGGCGGACGCCGTCGATTTTGGCGACCTGATCATGCGGCCGACGCTGGTGCTGGCCAACAATCCCGGGCTGCGGCAGAACTGGTCCAACCGGTTCCGCTACGTGCTCGTCGACGAGTTCCAGGACACCAACGCCGCGCAGTTCGAGCTGTTGAAGCTGCTGACGAGCGAGCACGGCAACCTGTGCGTGGTCGGCGACGACGACCAGTCGATCTACTCGTGGCGCGGCGCGGAGGTCGGCAACATCCTCGGCTTTCCGCAGATGTTCCCCAACACGACGACCATCAAGCTGGAGCGCAACTACCGCTCGACCGGCCACATCCTCGCCGCGTCGACGGCGGTGGTCAGCCACAACCGCAACCGCCACGGCAAGGTGCTGTGGACCGAAAGCGGCGACGGCGAACTGCTGACGTTGCACATCGCGCAGACAGAGCGCGACGAAGCGGACTGGGTCGCGCGCACGCTGGACCAGCTGCGGACGGCGGGCACTTCGGCGTCGCAGATGGCGGTCTTCTACCGGACGAACGCCCAGTCGCGCGTGCTGGAAGAGTCGATGCGGCGGTTTCGCCTGCCGTACGTGCTGATTGGCGGCCAGCGTTTCTACGAGCGAGCGGAAGTGAAGGACGCGCTGTCCTGGCTCCGGCTGCTGGTCAATCCGCAGGATTCCGCGGGCTGGGAGCGGGCCATTCACTCCCCGCGGCGCGGGATTGGCGATGCGACGGTGGAGCTGGTGGCGCAGCGCGCGCGGGCGCGTGGCATTTCCCTTCCGGAAGCTGCGGACGACCTGCTGTTGCTGAATCAAGCCGGACGGTCAGCGGAGAAGCTGCGGACATTCCAGAACCTGCTGCGTGGGCTGCGGGACGGCATTGAGGGCCTGCGGGCGGACACGGTGGGCGCGCAAGTGCTGCAGGCGTCGGGGCTGAAGGCGGCGCTGCAGGCGGACAAGGATCCGGACGCGCAGGATCGGCTGGAAAACCTGGGGGCGCTGCTGGCGGCGATGGCGGAACATGCGGACACGGCCGAAGATCCGTCGCTGCGCGGCTTCCTGGAGCAGGTCGCGCTGGTAGCCGATACCGACAAGCTCGGCGATGGCGCCAAGGTCTCGATGATGACGATGCACTCGGCCAAGGGCCTGGAGTTTGACGTCGCCGTGGTCGTGGGTCTGGAGGAGGGCATCCTGCCGCACGCCAATTCGCTGGCGGAGAGCGGCAATGGCCGCGATCTGGAAGAAGAGCGGCGGCTGCTGTACGTGGCGATGACCCGCGCGCGCAAGCGGCTGTACCTCGCCCACGCGCGCACGCGGCGGCGCTTTGGCGGCCCTGAGATGCAAGCGGATCCGTCGCGGTTCCTGGCGCAGATTCCGGAGGATCGCATCCGCGTGGAAGGCGGTCGATCGCAATCCCACAATTGGACCCAGGGCAACAGCTGGAGCGGCGGCACGACGGCCAACCGCAACGGCGCGTGGGCCAATCGCCCGCAACCGACCAGCGGCGGCTTTCCCGTCCGCCAGCGCCCTGTCGCCGAACAGGAGCCGGTGTTCCAGCGCGGCGACTCCGACTCACCGTACCAGCCCGGCGCGCGCGTGCGCCATGCCAGCTTCGGCGGTGGCACCATCCAGGACGTGGACGGCTACGGCAGCGACGCGCGCTTGACCGTGCGGTTTGACACGGTCGGCGTCAAGAAGCTCGTCGCGCGGTTCGTGCAGGTGCAGGCATGACGACCGTCGTGGTTCGCTATTTCGCGGCAGCGCACGATTTGGCGGGCATGGCTTCCGAGCCGCTGGAATTGACCGAAGCGACGACGGTGGGGCAGCTGCGCGCGCTCCTGGCGACCCGGCATCCGCCGCTGGCGCGCCTGCTGACGATCTGCAAGATGGGCTGCAACGACGAATTCGCCGACGACGATCAGGTGCTGCACAACGGCGACGATGTACTCGTGCTGCCGCCGTCCTCCGGTGGCGCGCCACGGGCGCAGCTGCTGGAGACGCCGATCGCGCTCGGCCAGGCCGAAGCGCTGTGCCAGCAGGACGGCGTCGGCGGCATCGTGACGTTCACGGGCACCGTGCGGCGGGAGAACCTTGGCAAGACGGTGGAGAGGCTGGAGTTCTCGGCCTACGCGCCGCTGGCCGTGAAGGAAATGGAGGCGATCGCCGCGGAGGCGCTGCAGCGTTGGCCGCTGATCGACGTGCAGATCCTGCACCGCGTGGGTGTGCTACAGGTAGGCGATATCGCGGTGCAAATCGCCGTTGCCGCCGCGCATCGCGCCGAGCCGTTTCTCGCTTGCCGTTGGGTCATTGACGAACTGAAGGCGCGCGTGCCGATCTGGAAAAAGGAAGTGACGGACGACGGCGCGGAGTGGCTGGGCAGCACGCCGTAGGACACGTCCGGCTCAGTCTTCCAGCCACAGCGCATAGATTTCATTGCGCGACAGCCCCGTCTTTTCGCCGATCTCGCGCGTCGCGAACTTGCGATCCACGCCCGCGGCTTTGGCCGCCGCAACCAGCACGCGCGCATCGGGCAACTCCGCGACCGGCGCGCTCGCCTTGCTCACTTCCACGAGCAGCACCGCCTCGCCGCGCAGCATCTCGTCGGTCAGCGCCGCCGGGATGTCCTTGGCCAGCGCGCGGATGTAGCCCTCATGCACCTTGGTCAGCTCGCGCGCCACGACGACGCGCGCCTGGGGCCGCACTTCCGCGAGGTCCTTGGTCACCGTCTCCAGGTCGCGACCCGGCACGTAGAACGCGTGGGTCATCGGCTCGCCATCCGCCGTCGGGTGCAGCGTGCGTTCCAGGAGCTGCTTTCGCTCACCGAGCTTCTTGGGCAAGAAGCCCCAAAATGCGAACGGAATCGGCGTCAGGCCTGAAGCCGCCAGCGCCGCCGCCACGGCAAAGGGCCCCGGCAGCGTCCGCACTTGCAGGCCCGCCTCGTGCGCCGCATCGACCAGAAGCTGCCCCGGATCGGACAACGCCGGCGTGCCCGCATCGGACACCAGCGCGACCGTCGCGCCCGCGTGCAGCTTCGCGAGCACCGCCGGGATCTTGGCCAGCTCGTTGTGGGCGTGCAGCGACCACGTGTCCTTCTTCAGGCCCAGCGTCGCCAGCAGATGGCCCGTATGGCGCGTGTCTTCGCAGAGCAGCAGGTCCACCGCGCCCAGCACCTCAACCGCGCGCGGGCTCAGGTCCGAGAGATTGCCAATCGGCGTCGCGACGACGTACAGCGTGCCTGGATCGAGCGCCACCGCTTAGACCTTGCTCTGCGCGTGCAGCAGCACGGCGCTGACAAAACCGCGGAACAGCGGATGCGGCGCCAGCGGGCGGCTCTTGTACTCGGGGTGGAACTGGCAGGCCAGGAACCACGGGTGGTCGGGAATCTCGCACATCTCCACGAGCGTGCCGTCCGGGGACAGGCCCGAGAGCTTCAAGCCCTTGTCCGTCAGTTGGTCCCGGTACGCGTTGTTCACTTCAAAGCGGTGGCGGTGGCGTTCGCTGATCGCCGTCGACCCGTACACGCGCTCTGCCAGCGAGCCCTTTGCCAGCTTGCACGGATACGCACCGAGCCGCATCGTCGCGCCCTTGTTGGTGATTTCCCGCTGGTGCGCCATCAGGTCCACAACCGGGAACGGCCCTTCCTTGTCGAATTCCGTCGAATGCGCGCCCTTGAGGCCCACGACGTTCCGGGCGAATTCGATGACCGCGATCTGCATGCCCAGGCAAATGCCAAAATACGGCACCTTCTGCGTGCGCGCATATTCCGCAGCGCGAATCTTGCCTTCCACGCCACGCCGGCCAAAGCCGCCCGGCACCAGAATGCCGTCGACGCCGCCGAGGATCGCCGTCAGGTCGTCCGCAGTCTCCAGGTCTTCCGCGTCGATGTAGGTCAGCTGCACCTTGGCGTCGTTGGCCACGCCGCCATGCATCAGCGCTTCATTGAGCGACTTGTAGCTCTCCTGCAGTTCCACGTACTTGCCCACGATGCCGATCTTCGCGACCTTGCTCGCCGAGCGCGCCGCATCGCCAAAACGCTGCCACGCGGACATGTCCGGGTCGCGCGTCCAGATGCCCAGCATCTCGCAGACCTGGGCGTCAAAGCCCTGCTGGTTGAGCTTGAGCGGCAGGTCGTAAATGGACGCCACGTCCGGCGCGAGGATCACGCAATCGCGGACCACGTTGCAGAACAGCGAAATCTTGGCCTTGATCTCCTCGTCCAGCTCGTGATCGCTCCGGCAGACGATGATGTCCGGCTGGATGCCGATTTCCCGCAGCTCCTTCACGGAGTGCTGCGTCGGCTTGGTCTTCACTTCGCCGGCCGCTTTGATGTACGGCACCAGCGTCACGTGGATGTTCGCGGCGTTGCGCGGCCCGGCCTCCAGACGCATCTGGCGGATGGCTTCCAGGAACGGCAGCGACTCGATGTCGCCGACCGTGCCGCCGATCTCGATGATCGCCACGTCCACGCCTTCCGCGGCGACCTTGATCTTGCGCTTGATCTCGTCGGTGATGTGCGGAATGACCTGCACGGTGCCGCCGAGGTACTCGCCGCGCCGTTCGCGCTGGATCACGTTGTCGTAGATCTGGCCGGTCGTGAAGTTGTTCGCCTTCTTCATCGTCGCGCTCGTGAAGCGCTCGTAGTGGCCCAGATCCAGGTCGGTTTCCGCGCCGTCATCGGTCACGAACACTTCGCCGTGCTGGTACGGACTCATCGTGCCGGGATCGACGTTGATGTACGGATCCAGCTTGACGTTGGTGACTTTCAGGCCGCGGCTTTCCAACAGCGCGCCGAGGCTCGCGGCCGTCAGGCCCTTGCCGATCGACGAGACGACGCCGCCGGTGACGAAGATGAATTTGGTCTGTTTGGGCTGGACGGCCATGACATTCCCCTTGCGCCGCGATCAGACAAGGACTGCCTGAACATGGCGAAATTACGTATCTTTTCTGGAAAGTTCCGAGTCGAGCGCGCGCATCACATGCGGCGAGCGCCAGTCAGAGCCCGGAAGCAAAGGGTAGGCCAGCGGAGGCGTTTTCGTCAAGGCGAACAGGTGACGATTGGGTCACGCTGCTACTTGCTGACGTAGACGAGGAGCCAGCGCGCGTTGGTCAGGTTGGGCGTCGAAACGTTGTCCCAGAGCGCCAAACCAAAGCAATTCGCGGCCTCCCACGGGCTGCCGGGATTGTTGACAACGAGGCTCGGGTCCGTCTCGGAGAAGCCGAACTGCTTGCCAATCCAGGAGTACGTGTAGTCGAGCGCATAGCTGTTCGTGTCGCTCTGCGCCGTGAACACCTTGAGCAAATTCGTCTGCAAGATGTCCGCCGCGAGGTCCGCCGGGAAGTTGTTGGTGGTGACGATGGCACCGTACTTCACGCCGCTCTTGAGCGAGCCGGGCATGAACACATTCGTTGCCAGATCGATCGACCGCAACACCGGCCACGCTGCGCCCGCCGCGCCCGCCGCTGGCTTCTGGCCGCACGCGATGCGCACGCGCTTCCACTGGGTGCTGGCGCAGAAGCTGCCCCAGTTGGTGTCAGGGATGTCCGGGCTCAAGGGCTGGTCCCAGAAGCCCGCGCACTGAAAGAAGCCCTCGCCCGAGTAGTCCGGACCGACTTCCTTGGCCGAATCCGCGGACGCCACGTTGGGGAAGTACCACTTGCAGCCCTCGTCGGTGGTGCCGCTGCAGTTGTTGTCGATGTAGTCAAAACACGTCTCAGGCGTGCCCGGGTTGATGGTCGAGCCGTTCGCCGCCTTGTCGTCGTTGCAGTCGTTGCCGCCAAACGGGCAGACGGTCGGCCAGGAAACGCCCTTCTTGATGACGATGAGCTTGGCGTCGCAGTAG
>CAINLT010000474.1 GCA_903850505.1 uncultured Myxococcales bacterium
CCAAGAACTTTGGCCGCAAATCCCTGAAGGAAATCAAAGATATCCTGACGGAGATGGGCCTCGGCCTCGGGATGCACATCGAAGGGTTTGACCCGGAGAAGGGCCCGCCGGCGGCGTAAGGTTTGCGGCGCGCCGGCCAACTGTGCTGGCGAGTTGCTGTTGTGTTTGCAATCGGTTCTGAGAACTAGCGAGCGTGAGGAAGTTATGCGTCACAAGAAAAGTGGAAATCGTCTGAGCCGTGAAACGTCGCACCGCCGCTCGATGCTGTTGAACCTGTGCAAGTCGCTCATCGAGCACGAGCGCATCACGACGACCGACGCGAAGGCCAAAGAGCTGCGCGCGTGGATCGAGCCGCTGATCACCTTGGGCAAGGAAGATTCGGTGCACCGTCGCCGTCTGGCCTTCGCCAAGCTGCGTGACAACGGTCTGGTTGCCAAGCTGTTCAACGAGCTGGGCAAGAAGTACGCGGGCCGTCCGGGTGGCTATACGCGCACCCTGAAGCTCGGTCAGCGCTCGGGCGACGCCGCCCATATCTCGATCATCGAGTTCGTTTAGTTCGAGCCGGCTCTGCGGCCCCGTGGCGTTCGCGCCCGGGAGCCGCGGCTGGTGCGGCCGCCTTTTTTGCCCGCGCCAACGGCTGTGACTTACCGGCTTGCCGGAGACGCTATTCTGGGGTGTGCCACTTGTAGCCGACCCCGTGAACCGTTGTCAGGCTCTCGGCAATCTGCCCCAGATGCACCCGCAGCCGCCGCACGTGGATATCCACGGTTCGCGGTCCACCGGCGTAATCTCGCCCCCAAACGGCGTCGAGCAGGGCCTCGCGCGTGAATGCCCGCCCGGTGTTCTGCACCAGGTGGCGCAGCAGCGCGAATTCCTGTGGCGTCGTCGGCATCGCGACCCCGCGCACGACGGCTTGCCGCCCGCGCAGGTCGATCGTCAGTTGTCCCGACCGCAGCAGGGACTCGCGCTCCGGCCGATGCCGCAAGGCGCGCTCGATTCGCGCGGCCGCTTCTTCACGCGGAAAGCCGCGGAGCACAAAGTCGTGGCAGGATAGTTGCGCTGCAACGTGGCAGCGCTCAGGATCCAGCACCAGCAGCCACGGTACCGCGGCGAGCACTGGATGGCTCGCCAAGGCAGGTCCCAAGCTGGTGACGCTGCGCAACGGCGCGGGTTCGATGATGACGAGGTCGGGCGGCATGGCAATTGGACAGTCAAACCAGGCGCCGTGGAAGCCGCGAACCGTCACCTCATGGCCAAGCGGCGCGAGCGCGGCGCGCATCGGCGAGGTCTGGGCAAGTTCGGTAAACAGGAAGATGCGCTTCACAGCCGCCAACCCTAGCATGAGGCTGCGATGATGGCCAAGCGCGCGTCCCTACAGTGGCGTTTCTGGGCGCCAGCGGTGGCGTCGGCGGCCTTGGCGATGCTGTCCTTTCCGCCCTTTGACCTGTGGTTCCTCGCGTTCGTCGCGTGGTTGCCGCTGCTCCTGTGGCTGCCCCAGCAGAATCCGTCGCCCAAGCAGGCGTTTCAGGCGGGCTGGCTGGCTGGCTCGCTCCTGCACTTCGTCTTCTATTGGTGGCTCATCCACACGATGCAGGCGATGAGCGGCTTCCCGTGGCTCCTCGCGCTGCTCGTTCACGTTATCTACGCGACGGCGATGGGGCTCCATCAGGGGCTCGCGCTCTGGTTTGTGCGTTCGCTGGTGCCCACCGGTCCGACTTCCGTGCTCCGCGCCACCGGACGTGCGCTCGCAGTGGGCACGATCTGGGCGAGCGTCGAGTTCGCCGTTCCCTACCTCTTCCCGTGGTACCAGGGCAACGCGTTCTTCCGCATGCCGATCTTCGCGCAGCTCGCGGACATCGTCGGGATTCCCGGCGTGTCGTTGGTGTGCCTGACGGTGACGAGCCTGTTGGCGCAGACGTTTGCCCGCAAGCCGTTCCGCGTGCAGCTGGTGGCGCCGCTGGCGGTCATCTTGGCGCTGTGGCTGGGTTATGGGCAGCTGCGGATCGCGCAGGTGGACGCGGCGCCAGTGCAGAAGACGCTGCGGACGCTGGTCGTCCAGGGCAACGCGACGTTGCAGGAGAAGCTGTCGGAGGGCATGAAGCGCCTGGGGATGCTGGCGCGCCCGGAGCGGTTGACGCGGGCGCAGGACATGACGGACGTTGACCTCGTGATTTGGCCGGAAGGGACGCTGCCGTTCTTCTGGGTCGAGGATCCGGTCGGCGACAAGGAACCCGGCAAGCCGGCGCAGAAGACGCGCGCGCCGCAGATCCTGCGCGATGTGAAGTGGCGCGTGCTGCAGCTGGAAAAGGTGATTCAGCGACCGCTCCTGACCGGCTCGCTGCGGCGGCCCGAGATGCTGTGGACGGAAGAGGCGCGGAACTCCGCGATCCTGTTCCGGCCCGATGGCACGCACCAGTACTACGACAAGAAGATCCTGCTGCCGTTTGGCGAGTACTTGCCGGGCACGTCGGTGTTTCCGGCGCTGAAAGAGTCGATTCCGGGCGTGTCGCACATGGATCCGGGTGAGCTGTCCGGGCGGATGGACGTCGCGGGCGTCAAGCTGCTGGTCAACATCTGCTACGAGGCGCTGTATCCGGCGTTCCTGCGGGCAGAAGGTGCGGATGCGGACGTGCTCGTCAACTTGACCAATGACATCTGGTTTGGCCCCGATCCGGCGCCGACGGACCACTTGATGGTGCAAACCGCGCGGCCGATTGAGCTGCGGCGGCCCTTGGTGCGTTCGACCGTGACCGGCGTGACGGTGTACGTCGACGCGGCGGGAAGAATGCATGAACCGACCGACCTGAACGTGGAGGCCGTGCGCCGCTGGCAAGTGCCGGTCAAAGCGCTGGAAAGCCCGTATCGTCTGTGGGGCGATGCGCCGATGTGGCTCCTGACCGCCGGTGTGCTGGCGGCGGCCGTCTGGCGGCGGAAATCCTTGACATCGCAGGCTGGCTAGCCTACTCCCCCGCTTCTTCCCTTGAACCCGAGAACGACCATGTCCGCGCCCAACATTCCTCTGAAGCCCAAGCCCAAGCGGCCCGCGAAACGCAAGAACCTTGCCGATCTGGGCGAGCGCCTCAACAAATTCCTCGCGAATGCGTCGGCGCTATCCCGGCGCGCGGCGGAGGAGCTGATCACCCAGGGCCGCGTCGAGATCGACGGCAAGCTGATCACGGACCTCGGCGCGCGGGTCGATCCGACCAAGCAGGTCGTGACAGTCGACGGCGAGAAGCTCAAGCGCAAAGAAGGCCGGATGGCGATTGTGCTGAACAAGCCGGTTGGTTATCTGTGCACGACGAGCGATCCGGAAGGTCGGCAGCTCGTGTACAAGCTCGTGCCGCAGGGCCTGGGCCTGCACACTGTCGGACGTCTCGACTTCAACACGGAAGGCGTGATTCTCCTGACGACCGATGGCGATCTGGCCGAGCGGCTGGGCCATGCGCGCTACAGCGTGCAGCGCGTGTACGAGGCGCGCGTGCGTGGCGTGCCGACCGAGGAGACGCTGGCCAAGCTGCGGCGCGGCGTGCGGCTGGAAGATGGTCCGGCGCGGGCGGAGAGCGCGGAAGTGTTCGCGCAGACCGACAAGAACGCCTGGGTGCGGCTCGTGCTCGTGGAAGGCCGCAATCGCGAAGTGCGGCGGCTCATGGAGCGCGTTGGCCATCCGGTGATGCGACTGCGGCGCTCGGCTTTTGCCGGCCTGACGACGCGCGGGCTCAAGCTCGGCGAATGGCGGACGCTGACGGAAGCGGAGATGGAGCAGCTGCAGACCCGTGGTCACGTCGGTTCGTTTGAACTGCCGCCCGATCCGCGGCGCAAAGGCCAGACCGGCGGGCAGAAGCGCGTGACGCGCAAGGCGATTACGCAGCGTGGTCCCGCGGAGGCAATTGTGGAAGCGCCGGAGGTGCCTGGCCGCAAGCCGCGCCGCGTCACAGGCAAGCCGTCGCATGACTGGCAGCCGCCGGCCGCGCCGACCAAGAAGAAAGGCCCGACGCAGCGTCCGCGTCCAGAAGCCGTCGAGCGCACGACCGATGGTCGGCGCCGGTCCAACGTTCGCGAAAATGGCGCGCGCGGCCGTACGCCATCGAGGTAGCACATGATTCCGTCCCGCGTTGCCTGTGTCGTGGGCGCCCGGCCCAACTTCATGAAAGTCGCGCCCGTGTACGCCGCGCTGACCCGCGCCGGTTTTGCGACGCGGCTTGTCCACACGGGCCAACACTACGACGCCAAGATGTCCTCGGTCTTCTTTGACGACCTCGGCATGCCGCGACCGGACGCGTTCCTTGGCGTCGGTTCAGGCAACCACGCGGAGCAGACGGCGGCGATCCTGCAGAAGTTCGATGCTGACGTCGCGGAGTGGCAGCCCGATCTGGTGCTTGTCGCCGGCGACGTCAATTCCACCATCGCGTGCGCACTGGTCGCAGCCAAGCGCAACATCGCCGTGGGCCACATCGAGGCTGGGCTGCGGTCGCGCGATTGGACGATGCCGGAGGAGGTCAACCGCGTGCTGACCGACGCGTGCTCGGACATGCTGTTGACGCCATCCCGGGACGCCGACGACAACCTGCGCGCCGAGGGCGTGGCCGATTGGCGGATCCATTTCATCGGGAATTGCATGATCGATAGCCTGCGGACGCACCTCGCGCGCGCCCGTGAGCTGCAAACGCCGCAGTCGCTCGGCCTGACCCCCGGGAAATACGCGGTGGCGACGCTGCACCGGCCGTCGAACGTCGATGAGCCGGAGCGGCTTGCGGAAATCCTGCGGGCGTTGGGCGACGTGGCGCGCGACGTGCCCGTGCTCTTTCCGATTCATCCGCGGACGCAGAAGCGGATCGATGACGCGGGCTTGCAAGTGCCGCGCGACGTGCGTCTCGTCGAGCCGATGGGCTACCTGCAGTTCCTCGGCACGATGGCCGACGCGCAGGTGCTCGTGACGGATTCTGGCGGCATCCAGGAAGAAACGACCGCGCTCGGCGTGCCGTGCCTGACGCTGCGGGCCAACACGGAGCGGCCGATTACCGTGTCGGAAGGCACCAATATTCTGCTGGGTCTGGATCCGGCGACGATCGCGCCCGCGGTGGCGGAGATTCGCGCCGGCCGTTCCAAGCAGGGCCGCGTGCCGGAAGGCTGGGATGGCCACGCGGCGGATCGGGTGGTCGACAAGCTGCGCGCCGGCATCCGCACGCTGCGCGAGGGCTGAGCGATGGCGGACAAGACCGCACCGCGCCGACGGCTGTATTGGCTCATCGCGATCCTGCTGCTGGTCGGCGTCGGCTTTGGCTTGGGCGCCTGGCTGACGTGGCGGCACGAGCATCTGCCGGCCGTGTCGCTGGCGAGTCAGGTGCCGGTCAAGGCGGACGCTGTTGTGTGGCTGGATCGCCTGGACTTGGCGGCCCGCGGCCTGCGCCGGCTCACCGATCGCGTGGAAGGTGCGCGCGGCGTGCGCGAGGCGCTCGCGGTGCTTGCGGACGTGGATCCGCTCGACAGCGACGCCGTGGCAAAAGTGGGACTGCGGCCGGATGCCGGCGCGGCGCTGTTCCGCTGGCAGGATGCGCTGTGGCTGGCGCTGCCGGTTGACGGCGACAAGGGCGCGCAACATGTTCAAACGGTGCTCAAACGCCGCGGCTACGCGGTGGCAGGCCAGAATCCGTGGCAGGTGATGGACCGGCAGGACGCGCACAAGCAGGTGGCGGAGATGCGCCTGAAGGACGGCATCCTGCTGCTCCAGTGGCCCATCGCGGCCAAGCCTGCGACGTTTGCGGACTACGATGCCGCGGCCAAGCGTGCGACGCTGACCGGCGACAAGGGCGAACTGCACGCGCAAATCCAGGTCGTCGCGGACGGTCCCGAGCTGACGGCGATTCACGGGCTCCTGGGGCCGGCCAACCTGGTGCTGGGCGGCCTGCTGGACCGGATCGAGCGCTTGGACGCGGACCTGCAATTGGACGTGCCGCAGCCGCAGTTGCATGTGCGCCTTGCGAGCAAGCCGGGAGCGCTCGCGGACATCGCAGACTACCATGTGCGGTTCCTGCCCGACGCGCCGGGCGCGCTGCTGGATTTGGGCCAGCTGCTGCCGGACGAGACGCCGCTCCTGCTGCGGGCGCGGCTCAATCCCGCCCTGATCGGGCTGGTGCCGCAGGGGTTGCGCGATGCGTTCCTGCCCGCGACGGCGCTGGGCGCATGGCACCCGGCGTTGAACGGCGTCGATTTTCAGCGCAGCGTGCTGGGCATTTGGGACGGGCAGGTCGCGCTGGTCCTGCTGGGCGTTGCGGACGACCTGCCGTTGGATCCCAGCGGGTGGGCGCAGCGGTCGTGGCGCAAGGATTTGCGGTTCGCGCTCGCGTTCAGCGCGCGCACGGACACGGAGGCGGACACGCTGGTGCAGACGCTGCGGGCGGCGCTGGAGACGAGCGCCGACAAGCCAACGACCGCGCAGTTTCGCGATTGGGCTGGGTTCGCCATCGCGATGCCGGATGCGCCATGGTGGCTGCTGCGCCACGGGCGGCATCTGGCGCTGGTGTCGGGGCGCGGCGAGGGCGAGGATCTCGCGCGCGTCGCGACGGGCAAGTTCCCGGATTTGCACGCGGCGGCGACGGCGCAGGTTGAGAAGTCGCTTGTCGATGGCGCAGGGCGCTGGGCAGGCGCGCTGATTGAGACGCCGCGGGTTGCCCGTGCGCTGCGTCGCCGCGGTGTGCCGGACTACGCGGTGCAGTTGCTGGCAGCGGTGCAGTCGCTCGCGGTCGGCGTGTCCCTGGATGCCGATGCGCTGACGCTGGAAGTGCAGTTGCGGCCAGCCGGGGAGGGCGCGCCATGACGACGACCGTCGCCGTTGCCGCGCGTGGCCTGCGTCGGCAGTTTCCGCTGGAAGGCGGGGGCATTGTCACGGCGCTCGATGGCGTCGACTTGCAGATCAACGCCGGGGAAATCGTCGCGATCGTCGGTCGCTCGGGCGCCGGCAAGTCCACGCTGCTCAACCTCATCGGCGCGATTGACCGCGGCTACGAAGGCGAACTCGCGGTCTTTGGCCAGGAGCTGCGGCGCCTGAACGAACGGCAACTCGCGCGCTTTCGCAACCGGCAGATCGGTTTTGTGTTCCAGAGCTTCAACCTGCTGCCCGGGCTGACGGTCGGCGACAATGTGATGCTGCCGGCGTCCTTTGGCGCGGAGATGCCCGACACGATGGTGCGGACCCGCGCGCACCATCTGCTGGACGAGGTGGGATTGGGCGATCGGTTTAACCAACCGCCCATGCAGCTTTCCGGCGGTGAACGGCAGCGCGTGGCGATCGCCCGTGCGCTGCTGCTGGAGCCGCCGTTGCTGGTGTGCGATGAACCGACGGGCAGCCTCGACACGGCGACGGCGGACCAAATCCTGCAGCTCTTTCAGGACATCCGGCAGAAGCGCGGAACGACGCTGGTCCTCGTCACGCACGATCCGGCGGTAGCCAAGTCGGCCGATCGGCTGGTGCGGCTGGAACGCGGCCGCATCGTCGGCACGACGCTGGAGGCGCCATGAAATTGCGCCGCCTGCTGCAACTCACGTTCCAGAACCTGCGATCCAGCCGGGTGCGCACGCTGCTGGCGATGGTCGGCATCATCGTCGGCACGGCGCTGCTGATGTTCTTCCTCGGGCTGGGGCAGGGCCTGCGCGAACGTGTGCTCAACCGCATCTTCCCGGTCAATCAGCTGGAACTGGAGCCGCGCGCGGTCCAGCTCTTCGGCACGCAGCAGGTCGTGGGGCAGGCGCCGCTGGATGACAGCCGCGTCAAGCAACTGGCGGCGATTCCGGGCGTGGTCCGGGCCTTCGGCAAGCACAAGTCGGCGTTTCCCGCGCGGCTGTGGGGCGGGCGCGAGCTGCTGGGGTACAACCTGTTCACCGAGGCGTTCTTTGACGGCATGCCGGTCGAGATCCTGCGCGCCGAGCTGGAGTCGTTTGAGAAGCCCAATGGCAAGCCGGCGTCGGCGCAGAAGCCGCTGCGCTGCGACGTGGACCTCGACTGTCCGGCTGGCGCAATGTGCCAGGACGCGATGTGCCAGCACGTCGTGTGGTCGCAGCACTGGCGGGACACCACCGTGTTGGCGTTGCCGTGCAACAAGAACGACGAATGCCAGTCCGGAACGTGCGCGGATGGACATTGCCAGCTGCCCAACGCCCAGCCGCTGGTCCGGTGCATGCTCGAGAAGGCGGCGGGCAATGGACGTGACCTGGAATTCGACGCGGAACGCGGCCTGACGGCCAAGCCTTGCGACGCCGCGGGCGGCTTTTGCAAGACGGAACAACCGTGTCCCGAGCGGATGTACTGCGCCGCGGACCATCCGGACAGCACGCTCGGCTACTGCGAGGAGCCGCTGCCGGCGGTCATCAATCCGCTGCTGCTGGAAGTGTTCAACAGCGACATGGCGCGCTCGCTCGGCGCGGTGCCCGTGGGATCGCTGGCGGTGCTGTACGGCGTGCGTTTTCACGTGGCGTTTGGCGATTCCTTCTTCACGCAGGACGCGGCGCGGCCGATGCAGCAGTACAAACAGGCGCAGGTTGTGGGCTTTTCCCGCAAGGCGCCGGAGCTGGGCGTCGCGTTGCCGCTGCCGGTCGTGGCGCACTGGAATCACCGGTTGCGCGGCAACGATTCCCAAGGACCGTACGACGCCGTGCTGCTGGAAACCGCGGACAACGAGGCGGTGCCGCAAGTCATCACGGCGGCGGAGAGCTTGGGGTTCTCGCTGAGTCGCAAGTCGCAAGCGGCGCGGACGGCGGGCGCGGTGATCTTCTTCACGGCGCTCGGGCTCGTGCTGTTGGCGCTCGTTGTGCTGGCCGTGGCGGGCGTGCAGATCGCCCAGACGTTTGCGATGCTGGTGCACGAACGGCGCAAGGAGATTGCGGTGCTCCGCGCGCTCGGGGCGACCGGCAGTGACGTGGCTGTGCTCGTGCTCGGCGAAGCGGCGATGCTGGGCTTGCTGGGCGGCATCTGCGGCGTGGGGCTGGCGTGGCTGGGCGCGATGGGCGTTGACGCTGCGGCGCACCAGTGGCTGGCGAACGTGCCGCTGCTGCCGGAAGGCTTCTTCGTGTTCCCGAGTTGGTCCGCACCGCTGGCGATCGGCGTCTCGCTCGTGTGCTGCGTGCTTGGCGCGGCGATCCCGGCAGGGCGGGCGAGTCGGCTGGACCCGGCGCGCGTGCTGGCCGAGGCGTGAGTCCTACGGAACTGGAAAGACGGTCTCCAGCCGAATCGGCGTCGGCGCGCCGGCGGCATCGGTCACGAACCAGACCGCGCCAAAGCCCAGCAAGAACACCGCGAGAAACCCGACGACGTGCTCTTCCCAGCGGCGCTTCTTGCCCCAGAGCGCCAGGACAAGAACGGCGAGCGACGCGGCAAAAAGCGCCATGGTCGCCAGCACGCGCACGTCCAGCGAAAACCAACCGGCGTAGTGAAAATGCGCCTCAAACATCCGTTCCTGTTGCTGCCCCGCGGCTGTACCGCTGGCCCAGTCTACGCAAGTTCACCGCGTTGACAACGACGTGCGCAACGGCGCCCGGCCACGGCGAGTGAAACTGCCAGGCCAGCGCGGCAAACACCGCGCCCGCGACCGCCGCGAACAAGGGCCACGGCCACAGCCGCCGGTTGCCCAGCCCGTGCAGCGCGGCAAACAGCACAGTCGCCGCTACAACGCCCAGCGCAGCCTGCAGTGGCCCGCGGAACAGCGCCTCTTCGCCGATCCCGCTCAACACCGCGAGGAGCAGCGCCTGTCGCACCGTGATCGGCCCCAGTTGCGCCGCCATCGTGTTGCCCAGCGCGCGGAAACGCGGCCACAAACGCTCGGTCAGCCACGTCGCCGCCAGCAGCAGCGCGCCCGCCGCCAGCCCGATGAGCCACGCCACTGGCGACTCCGGCAGTGCCAGCACGCTCAGGCCACGTTCCAGCGGCAGCGCGAGCAGCACGGCGACCACCGTCATGACGCCGTACAGCAGCGCGGCGTTGCGGAGCGAACTCGCGGGAAACGGCTGGCTCATCGGCACTTCACGCGGCGAATTTGCCGGAAAACTTGACGGATCGCGGGACGGAGTGAGTCTCATGCCGCCGGGCGTCTGTCCACGCGCGGCCGGAGGTTGCAATGCGCCCACAGAACACGTCCCAAGCATGGCTGCACGTGAAGCGGACGGCAAGCGTCGCGCTGTTGTTGGCGACGGCTGCTTGTGATCGCGCGCCGCAAATCAACGCGATGACGCGGCAAATGGTCGAAGCGGGCGCAGGCAGCGCGGAGCGGGCACCGATGCGCGCGGTCATTCCGACGCGGCCGACTGCGGAAGAGCACACGATTGTTGTGGATGACGAGCGCTACCTCGGCGACATCGCCCGGCAACTGGGCGTGACAGTCGACGAGATGCTGGCGGCGAACAAGCTCGCGGAGCCGACGCTGCAGCGCGGCCAGGTGCTGCGGGTTGAGACGACGGCGGACCTGATCAACGGCTGGGAAGCGCGGCGCGTCGAGCGGCGGGCGGCGAAGGCGGCCAAGGAAGCCGAGAAGCGCGCGGCCAAGGCGCAGGCTGAAGCAGACGCGCGCGCGGCGAAGATGCTGGCGAAGCGCTTGAAGAAGCTCAAGGGCAAGGCAGCGGAAGCCGCACTGGTGGCGGCACATTCCAGCAAGCCGCAGGTCGCCGCGACGGGGCCGGTGGACGTGACGCACAAGTCGCCCGGTGGCGCGACGGTCCGCACGATTCGCGTTGGCGCGCCCGTGGCACCGCGCTAAGCAACAACGACAAGTTGAGTTGAACCGACGTCCGACTGGCGCCGCTGTGCGTGTTGTTGGCTGCGTTGGACTGAGGCGCAGGGTAGGGAGGGGCCGGATTCGCCACTTCCCCGTGCCGCGCAGGGGCCAGACCTTGGCGCGTGTGCGCCAAACGGCCGCTGACCTATCGGCCGACATCGAACTGGCTTACGGCGCGCAGTTCTTCGGCGCCTTGGTCGTGCTGCCGCCGGTGAGCGCGCCCAGCGAGCTCGCGAGGTCGCACGTGCAGGAAAGCTGGCCGCCAAAGCAGTCGGGCGCGTTCGGGGTCGGCGTCTGGCAGCTCAGGATGTCCAGGAAGCCGCCGAGCGGGTTCGTGCCGCCGCTGCCGCTGCTCGCGCAGCACTCAACGAGGCCGGGAATCGGCGAGCACGCCGGGTCGGTCGGGTTGGTCGCACAGTTGCAGGTTGGGGCGAGCATCGCGCACATCGGGTTGCCGCTGGACGTGCCGCCGCCGCTGCTGGACGCGCCGCACGTGCACACGCCTTCGTTCGGGTTGGTGGTGCCGGTGCCCGTGCCGCCCGGGAGGCCCGGGATGCCGCCGGCGACCGCGGAAGGCTGCACGCAGCTGGAGCCCTTGGTGGCGTTGCAGAAGGCAACGACGCCGTCGCACTTGCCGGTGGTGTCGTAGCAGAGGCCGGAGCCGGTGTCGCACGCCAGCGTGAAGGCCGTGGTGCCGGCGTTCTGGCAGTCAGAGTCCTTCTTGCAGGTGCCCGAAGTCGGGCCGACGACGTTCACGGTGCCCGAGCACGAGTAGGTCGTGCCGCTGCAAGTCCCCGCGTTCTTCGCCGCGCAGTCCGCGTCCGTCGTGCATTCAACGCATGACCACACGCCGTTGATCTGCACGCAGCCCGGGTACGGCCCGGTGCACGCGGCGCATTCGTTGCTGACGGTGGACTTGGCGCACGCATGGCTCGCGAGGTCGCACTTGGGGCCGACCGTGCTGCTCGCGCAGTGGGTGTCGTTGGTGCACTCGACGCACGAGCCGTTGGCCAGCTTGATCGGCGTCGGAGCCTGGCAAGCACCGCTGGTGATGCAGGTGTGCGAGTTCGAATCGCACTTGCCGCCGCTGCACTGGGCGTCGGTCAGGCAATCCACGCACGCGCCGCCAAAGCACTTGTCGGCGCACTGGGCGCACGCATCGGCCACGTTGCAGTTGGCGCCGTAGCAGCAGGTGCTGGCTTGGAACGCGCAGATATTGCCGACGACCGTCTTCTGGCAGGCGCTCTTGTCCGGGCACGCGGCGCCGTTGTCGCACGTCGGGGCGCAAACCTTGGTCGCGCCGAGCTTGATGCACTTGAGGCCGTCCGCGCAGTCCGCCTGGGCGGTGCATTCATCGCACTGCTGCTTGACCACGGCGCACTTGCCGGTCGCGGTGACGCAGGACTGGCCGGGGTCGCACGGCGTGACGAGGCAGCCGTCGCACGAGTAGTTCGGCGGCAGGCAGTTGTTGTTCGCGGCCTTGGTGTCGGCCTTGTCGCACTTGAAAGCGGCGGGGCAGTCGTTGGCGCTGCCGCACTTCTTGGCGCAGAACGTGCCGTTCAGCAGCGTGATGCACTGGAACGCCTCGTCGCCGCAGTCCGCGTCGACTTTGCACGCCTGACAGGCGGCACCCTTGGCGTTGCCGCTGCCGGTGTCCGTCATCGTGATGGCGTCCGTGCCGGGCGACGCGCCGTCGCTGCCGGGCGAGGTCGAGTCGAGGTCCGTGCTCGTGCTGGCATCGCCGCCGACGTCGAACTGGCCAATCGCGTCAGCCGTCACGGTTTTGGTGATGCAGAATCCACCAGTACACGTTTGCCCAGTCGGGCAATCGCTGGTCAGCTTGCAGGACTGGCCGTTGCCCACTCCTGTGGTCGTGGTGCTGCCGCAGCCGCTGAGTGCGATCAACGCGACGATGGCCAACGAGCTGAAGAGAGCGGGTAGGGCGTTTCGAGCGTGCATAACGTGCCTCGTGGAAAGGGGAATCGGTGCGGCGCATGTAACGACGCCCCTACACTTTACGGACAATCGCGGATGCTTTCAAGGATTTCCGTCGCTCATGCACCCGCTCCGGCGTGATTGTTCTGTGAAATTGTGCAAGCATCTCGTCATGCGCCGCATTTGGACCCTCGCATGGCAGCCGGATGAACCAGAGCTGATGGCGCTGTTGCCGCGCCTTCCGGAGCATCAGGTTCGCCGCGGACCGGTCGTCCTTGCGTCCGCGCACGAGCTGCGGCAAACGATGGATGGCAAAGCGATCGGCGTGCTGGATGGCGTCATCTTCAACGACCTGGCGCTGGCTGGCCCGCTCATCGCCCGCGGCGCGCCGATCGTCGATCACACGGACCTGGCGCTGCACACGGTGGGCTGGTCCGGACTGCCGGGGCTTGCGGCGATGCGGTGGCACGGAACGCTGGCGATCGTGCACCAGGCGCAACGTTCCGCGATCGTGGCGCGCGATTGGCAGGGCGTGGGCGGTCTCTATTGGGCGCAGCACGCTGGCGGGCACGTCTTCGCCAACGCGTCGCAGGCCGTGCTGAATCTGGGGCTGACGCCGCGGCTCGTGCCACCGGGGATGGCGGCGATCTGCCTGCCGTCCGGCGTGCAGTGGCAAGTCCTGCCGTCCAGCCCGGCCGCGCGCGCGTGGTTCCGCGAACTGCCCGAGGAACTGGCGACGCCGACGCCGCAAGCTTGGCGGGAAGGTTTGGCCGCGCGGTTGCGCGAAGCGCTGGCTGCCTGTCAGCGGGAACTGCCGAATCTCCAGCAGGAATCGCCCAGCGATCGCGTCGGGACTTGGCTGGCGGCGCAGTTGCCGCTCGTCGCGCCGGGTGCGCCGGATGCGCTGTGGTCGCTTGCCGACGCGGACGCCTTGCTGGGGCTGGCGGTCGCGGCGCCGCTGGCGCATGAGGCCGGGCCGTGGCCGGAGCCTGAGCCGCCAGAACCGCTCCGCGTGGATGAACGCGAGGCGCTCGCCCGACGGGTGCGCGCGACGTGGCTGGCGGACGTTGCGCTCGAGTCGGCAAGACAGCGCGCATTGCTGCTGAATCTGCCGGTCGTCGCCCCGCATCTCGATCCAGCCGTGCTCGCTTGGCTCGGTGCGATGCCGGCGCACTTGCGACCTTTGGCTTGACACTGGCAGCGAGTGAGGATTCGATGGCGGGGCTTGTTACAACCGCCGTGGAGGCTTTACATGCTCCTGTTGATGACGCCGACGAGTCCGTACGCGCGCAAGTGCCGGATGTTTGCGGCGCTCAAGCGCATTGACCTGCCGTGTGCGGATGAGCCGCCCCACGCGCCCGGAAGTCGCGTGTCGTCGCTCAATCCGCTCGCCAAGGTGCCGACGCTGCTGCGCGACGACGGTTCCGCGGTGTTTGATTCCCGCGTCATCGTGCAGTTGCTCGATTTGCTGGCACCGAGCGGTCCGGAGCTGCTGCCCCGCGATCCGCTGCGGCGCATCGACGTGCTGCGCTGGGAAGCGACGTTTGACGGCGTGTGCGATGCGCTTGTGCTGTGCGTGATGGAGAAACGCCGGCCGGTGGAGAAGCAGGATCCGCAATGGCTGGAACGGCAAATGGCCAAGGTTGAGGCGGGCCTGCAGGCGGGCGAGATGGCGCTCATGAGTCGTTCCGGGCCGGTTGAGCGGCTCGTGCCAGGCGGCGCGCCGAGCCTCACGGAGCGGACGTGGCTTGTCGGCGCGACGATGACGCTGGCCGATTTGGCGCTCGTCGCGGCCGTGGGATACACGCGGTTGCGGGCGCCGGAGGTGCTCGCCGGGCGCTTCTGGGCGCTGCAGGCGCTGGAGGCGAAGCTCATGGTGCTCCCGGCGATCGCGATTACCGCGCCGCCCGCCTGACCCCGGCCGCTCGGGCGGCGCGATGCGGCATCTTCACAAGCTCGTGACATCCACAGTGTGGACGTAAGTGCCCGGCTGTGGCACACGGAGTGCCCTGCGAACTTCCCGGTTCGCCGCACTTTGCCCTCCCGTCGCCCCTTGGAGTCCCCGATGTCTACCACCCCGGCTGAAGCCCGTTTTCCAGCCGATTGGCCGCACGCTGGCCCGATTGACCTCGCAATTCACGATCTTCCGCACACCTCGTCGACGACGGAGTGGTGGTACCTGAACTGCCACGTTGAGACAGTCGCTGGACGCAAACTCTCCCTGTTCGCGTCCTTCTTTACAATTGTCAACGCTTACGACGAGCTGACCAAGCAGCCGCAGTACGCCTACAGTTGCACCTGGGCGTTGAGCGAGCCGGCCCGGCAGCTCTACGTGTCGGAGTCGCTGGTCGACAAGAAGGCCGCGCAGTTGGGCCTGAAAAAGATGGAGCGCGGCGAAGGCTCGTCGGACAGCCGCCTGCAGCGCGCGATGCGCGAAGTGCTGGAGCGCGGCCGCGTGCCCCATCCGGACATCCCGTTCGTGCGCGATCCGTTCGTGTCGTGGGACAAGCTGGAGCTGGATTTTGACGGCAACCAGCTGCGCAAGAACGACGACGGCAGCTACACGCTTGAGCTGCGCCAGCACGACGGCCAGCACGGCGCGTCCCTGGTGTTCACGCCCAAGAAAGCGCCAATGCGGCACGGCGTGGACGGCGTGGTCCGCGGCGCGCACGGCGAAGACATGTTCTACTACTTCATGCCGCGCTGCGATGTGACCGGAACAATTCGGCTTCCCGGCGGCGATGAGGCCGTGAAGGCCGCCCAGGGCTGGTACGACCACGAGTTCGGCCGCCACGGCAAGATGACGGAGAAGAAGAAGGAAGGCGAGGATATCGGCTGGACCTGGCTCGGCGTGCAACTGGACGACAATACGGAAATTTCCGCCTACGCGTTGGTGCAGGAAGATACGCACCAGTTCCTGGACGCGCGGACCATCGTCGTGTGGCCGGACGGCACGCGCGGCGAGTACGCCGACACCAAGCTCACGCCCGCCGGCAACTGGTGCAGCACGCGGACCTTCGCCGAATATCCGACGGCGTGGCTGCTGGAAGTCCCGTCGATTGGCCTGAAGTGCGACCTCGTCGCCGACTTTGACGATCAGGAATTCATCACGCTCATTTCCAAGCCCGGCTTCTGGGAAGGGCGCTGCACGGTCAGCGCGCAGATCGGCGGCAAGTCGGTCAGCGGCCTCGGCTACCTGGAACGCAGCGGTCAGAACGACATCGACAACCTCGACCAGTTCTTTGGCGCCGTGGGCAAGCAGGTCCGCAAGTCGATCAACAACGTGATGCCGATGCAGCCCAATGAGACGGAGGCGCTCGCGCTGATCGCCGGACCGGATCGGCCGCAGGCGATCGACGGCGTGGACATCCAGCAGTTTGCCGACAACATCATCAAGCCGATCCGCGAAATCACGGATCGCGGCGGCAAGTCCTGGCGGAGCTACGCGGCGCTTGCCTGCTGCGACGTGGTCGGCGGCGACTCGCGGCAGTTCGTGCAATGGCTGGCGATGCCGGAACTGATGCACGTGGGCTCGCTGATCGTCGACGACGTCCAGGACAAGTCCTTGGTCCGCCGCGGCGGTCCGACCGCGCACTTGATCTACGGCGAAGCGATCGCGATCAACGCGGGCACGGCGGCGTACTTTCTGGGCCAGAAGCTGCTGCACTCCGATCGCATGTCCGACCGCGACAAGCTGCGGATCTACGACCTGTACTATGAAACGCTGCGTGCCGGGCACGCGGGGCAGGCGCTGGACATCGCGGGCATCGACGACGCGATGCCGGCGGCGGTCACTTCTGGTGACGGGCCGTTCCTGGAGCGGCGCGTGCTGGCCGTGCACCGTTTGAAGACGGCGGTTCCGGCGGCGACGCTCGCGCGCATGGGCGCGATCGCGGGCAACGGCACGGAGGCGCAGATCGACGGCGTCGGCAACTTCTTCGAGTCGATCGGCCTGGCGTTCCAGATCATCGACGACGTGCTGAACCTGCGCGGCTTCAAGGGCGACCTGAAGTCCCGCGGCGAAGACATCGCCCACGGCAAAGTGACGCTGCCGGTGGCCAAGGCGATGGGGCGGCTCTCCCAGGCGGATCGCGCGTGGTTGTGGGCGACGATTCAGTCCAAGCCGGAGGATCGCGCGACGATCGACGCGGTGATCGAGAAGCTGGAAGGCTGCCACGCGATCGACGCTTGCGAAGAGCAGGCGCGCGAGATGGTGGAGGCTGCGTGGCAGAAGCTGGAACCGCTCGTCGAGGACACGCTGCCAAAGCTGATGCTCCGCGCGTTTGGCTGGTACGTGCTGGAACGCCATTACTAGGCAGTAACGACACGACGCGTAGGGACCGCGCTATCGCCCGCCGCGCAGCTTGCCGGCGATGCGCACCAACTCCGTCCCCTGCCGCGTCAACTGCTCGGCGAGGTGCGGGTCCTTGGCCGATCCGTCCTCGGCGAACGCCTGATGGGCGCGCTCAATCGGCGTCACCAGAGGCAACGTGATGCCGCGCAGCGCCCGCACGATTTGCTCCATCGCGTTGATGGCCTGCATCCCCTGAACGCCGCCCGCCGTCGCCACCAGCGCCACGACCTTGTCGGTCAGGTACGGCGGATCGTCGCGGCTCAACAGCTCCAGCCAATCGATCGCGTTCTTGAACGCGCCGCTCACGGACCCGTGGTACAGCGGACTGCCCCAGACCAGACCATCGGCGCTGCGCACCGCCGCAAGCAAGCGCTCGACGTTTGCCGGCGGCGCCTTGCGGTGCACGTAGATCGGCAAGTCCAGCGCGGCGATGTCGAACAGCTCCACGGTCGCCCCCGCGGCTTGCGCCGCCGCCAGCACGCCATGCAGCGCGTGGCGCGTGGACAAGCCGCCGTCGAGCGAACCGCCCAGCGCGATGATCTTTGTCGTTTTCTGGCTCAAAACCGCATGCCCCATTGCGCGCGGTACTGGAACCAGCGCCGCGTCAGAAAGACCGCGAGACCAACGCCCAGCATCGCGAGCAGCAAATGCCCGGCGAAAATCGCCCAGCCCGTGCCGATCCAACCTGCGACAGCCAGCCAGCCGCGCCGGGACGCCGTCTGCTTCTGTTGTGACATCAACTCGCCCATCGTCCGTACCTCCAGCGCCGAGCATAGGATGCTGCACGCGCCCGTCCAGATGCTACCTTGAATCGGGTTGGGACGGCGATTTTCGCGATCGCGCCATCGCCTCCCGCAGCAAGCCTTCCGGGGCAAGCGCGCAACTTGTCTGTGGCGTTTCCGCGCGCACGCCGGAAGGAATATTGGCGCAGAGAATGAATGAAGCGACGATGTCCACGTTGAATGAGGTGATGCGTCCAAACACGGACGCGCCGCGCGCCGGATTTCCAGTGAACGGGAATCGCGCGGCGGCTTGACGACATTTCTCAGAAGGGGCATAGGCCCCGCGGGCTGCCCTTGCCGCCAGGTGAAATCGCTACATGTACGGACGTTTCTCAAAAGCTCTCCTCCTGTCGACGTGCCTCTTCGCGAGCGCCACGGCTTTTGGCCAACCTGGCCCCGACGCGCGTGCGCCGGGCCGCGCCATGACGGACGCCAAACAGCAGCTGGCTGACTTGCCGACCGCCCGTTTCTCGTTGCTGCAAGCGGTCGAGGCGATGCGCCGGAGTCATTTGCTGCTGCAGGCGGCCAAGGCCAACCTGCGCGCTGCGGCTGCCGACGTGGTGGGCGCTGGCCTGTGGACGAATCCGGTCGCGGACGCTTCCTACGGTCGCAGCTTCAGCAATCCGCAAAACGACCCGGTGGGTTCGGTCGGCATTGGCGTCACACAGTTCATGGAAACGGCGAGCGCGCCCGAGGCGCGGCGGTCAGTTGCGCGCCTCACGGAGAAGGCCGTCGAGTCCGAGAGCGAATTGACGCTGCGGCTGCTGGCTTTTGATGTCGAATCCGCGTGCGTGGCGCTGACTGGCGCTGCCGCCAAAGTCCAGTTGTACGCTGAGGCCAATGCGGAACTGGACCGCGCCAACCAGATCGTGAGCGCCCGCGTGCGCGCCGGTGCGGCGCCACAGTATGACGCGTCGCGCATCGCGGTTGCGGTTGCTCAGGCGCGGGCCGCGCTCGCGGATGCGCATGCGGACCTGACGCAGGCGCGCGGCGATCTGGACGTGGCGGTGGGTCCCGATGCCGGGCAACTGCAGGGCTTGCCCGATATCGATTTGTTCGAGATCGCGACGCCCGCGTCCCTGTCGACCCTGCTGGACGAGACGACGAACGCGCGGCCTGACATCGTCAGCATTCGCCAACGCGCCAAGGCCGCGGAAGCGCAGGTCACGGTCGCGCGGCGCAACGTGCTGCCAGGTTTCTCGCTGCGCGGTGGCGTGTATTTCGGCACGACGCCCGGCGAGTTCGGCGGCACGCTCGGCGTCGGCGTTCCGCTGCCGATCATCGATCGCGGGCAGGGCGCGGTGAGCGCGGCGCTGGCGCGTGCGGAAGTGGCCAACGCCTTCGGCGATGCGCTAACGCTCCAAGCCACCCAGCGCGTGCGCGCTTTCCACGACGAGACGCAGCGCCGCCGTGAGAACTTTCGCCAGTACCAGGAAACCGGCGTGACGCTCAGTCACGGCATGGTGCAGGAGGCAGAAGCGGGCTATCGCGCCGGCAAGCTGTCGGTGCTGGAACTCGTCGATGCGTATGTCGCCAAGCGCGACGCGCGGTTGCGGGCCATCGAGTTGGCCAATGATGCCCGCCTTGCGGAGATTCGCCTGCGCCGTGCGGTGCAAGCGGGGTCCGCAGGCGGTCAATAGTCTCGGCAGATCGCGGTTGCCTTTGCGCAACGCGTCATCAAATGTCGCCGTTCGGAGTCCAAACAACAGGCGCAGTGCGTGACCCGCCAGTTCGGTCATTTGTTGCGGCCAAATCATCCTCACGTCAGGCACAGCATGAATCGCAAGATCCAGATTCGTTTCCGTTGGCAGCAGTTGCTCGTTCTCGCCTTGATGGCGGGCGCGTGTGAACGGCTGAAGGCGCCAGAAGTTGCGCCGACCCATGAGTTGCGCAAGGACGGCTCCGTCGTGCTCAAGGGCGGTTCCGCGGCGTTCGTCAAAGTGGAGACCGCGCAGGCTGCCACCACGCCGCACTCGCGTACGCTTGTCGCCCGCGTGGCCTTTGACGAGCGGCGTCTCGCGACGATCGGGCCGCCGGTGTCCGGTCGCGTGGCCTCGGTTGAAGTCGTCACGGGCGACAAGGTCAAGAAGGGCGACATCCTCCTGACGATTCACTCGCCGGACATCGCGTCGGTGCAGGCGCAGGTCGCTGAGGCGCGTTCGGCGCGGATTCTGGCGGGTCACACGCTGCGTCGCACGGAGTCGCTGGTGCGGGACGGCGCGGCGAGTCAGGCGGAGTTGCAGCAAGCGCAGGCGCAGTTGGCGCAGGCCGTGGAAGAAGAGCATCGCGCGACGTCGTCGCTGGCCGCGGTCGGCGGTGGCGATGGTTCGGCGGATTATCACTTGCGGTCGCCGATTGACGGCATCGTCGTGGATCGCCAGGTCGCGGTTGGCCGCGAGGTCAACGTGGGCCAGGATCAGCCGCTGCTCAGCGTCGCGGATCTGAGCAAAGTGTGGGTGATTGCCGACCTGTACGAGCAGGACCTCGGCCTCGTGAAGCCGGACGCGCCGGTGACCGTGTTCACGCCCGCGCTGCCGGGGCAGAAGTTCCCGGGCAAGATCGTGTACGTCGGCGATCTCGTTGACGCCACGACGCGGGCGATCCGGACGCGCATCGAAATCGACAATCCCAACAATATCTTACGGCCCGGTATGTTCGCCCAAGCGGTCGTGGAGACGCAGACGCTGAACGCTGTGGACGTGCCGGTCAGTGCCGTGCTCGCCCGCCGCGACCAGTTCTTCGTGTTCCTGCAGGCGGCCGACGGCAGCTACCACCAAAAAGAGGTCAAGCTCGGCGAGCAACAGGGCTCGCACGTCACGCTGATTGAAGGCGTCAAACAAGGCGACAAGCTGGTGACGCAGGGCGCGATCCTCCTGGACGCTGAAGCAAACGAGGCCCTGTAGATGATTCGCGGGATTGTCGATTTTGCCCTCCGGCAGCGCGTGGTCATCCTGATCACGGCGTTGATTTCCGTGGCCCTGGGCGTCAACGCCTTCATTCGCCTGCCGATCGAGGCGTACCCAGACGTGGCGGACACGTGGGTGCAAATCATCACGCAGTGGCCCGGCCATGCGGCGGAAGAAGTGGAGCGCCAGATCACGCTGCCCACTGAGCGCGTGATGAACGGTGTGCCCAAGCAGACCGCGCTGCGTTCCACGTCCATCGCCGGCTTGTCCGTCGTGACGCTGATCTTTGAGGATGGCACGGACAGCTATTTTGCCCGCCAGCAGGTGCTGGAGCGGCTGGGGAGCATCGATTTGCCGCCGGGCGCGTCCAATGGCCTGGGGCCGCTGGCCAGTCCCGTGGGCGAAATCCTGCGGTACAATCTGGTGAATTGCGCCGTGACGCGGACGCCGGAGTGCGCGGACGTGGACGTCAAGGTGCCGCCCAAGCCGCTGAGCGAGCTCAAGGACCTGGAAGAATGGTTGGTCGAGCGCGAGCTGCTGGCGACGCCGGGCGTGGCGGACGTGGCGAGTTTTGGCGGTACGCTCAAGCAGTTCCAGGTGCTGCTGGACCCGTCGCTGCTGTCGGCGCACAACCTGTCGATCCAGGACGTGCAGGACGCGATCGGCGCGGCAAATGGCAACGCGGGCGGCGGTATCGTGCGGTTTGGCACGGCGTCGCTCAATGTGCGCGGCATCGGGTTGATCTCGCCGGAGCAGATCGCCGACGTGGCGATTTCCCAGAAAGACGGTACGCCGGTCCGCGTGCGTCACGTTGCGCAGGTGCAGGTCGGCTACCAGCCGCGCCTTGGCCGCGTGTCGATCGACGACGAGAAGGACGTGGTCAAGGCCACCGTGCTCATGCGCAAAGGCGAGCAGACCCAGCAAGTGCTGGAGCGTCTGCACACGCGGATCGATGAGATCAACGCGACCGTGCTCCCGCGCGGCGTGAAGCTGCATCCGCACCATGACCGCACGGAGCTGATGCACCTGACGACGCACACGGTGATGCACAACCTCGCGGAAGGCATCCTGCTCGTTACGCTCATCCTGTTCATCTTCCTCGGCAACGCCCGCGCGGCGTTCATCGTCGCCATCACGATTCCGCTGTCCCTGCTCATTGCGTTCATCTTCATGGACGCGGCCAAGATTCCGGCCAATCTGCTGTCCATCGGCGCGGTCGATTTCGGCATGATCGTCGACGGTTCGATCGTGATGGTCGAGAACATATTCAGGTTATTAGCTGAGAAACAGGAACGCGGGGAGAAGTACGACCTCGCCGATCTCGTGCGCACGGCGGCGAAGGAGGTCGCGCGGCCGATCGTCTTTGCGATCGCGATCATCGTCACCGCGTACCTGCCGATCTTCACGCTGCAGCGCGTGGAGGGCAAACTGTTCTCGCCGATGGCCTGGACGGTCGCGTTTGCCCTCGGCGGCGCGCTGGTCCTGGCGATTACGGTCGTCCCGGTGCTCTGCACGTTCCTCTTCCGCGGCAAGGTCAAGGAATTTCACAACCCGCTGCTCGCGGCGATGCGCTGGGTCTATCTGCCGCTGCTGAAGCGTTCGCTGAAGATTCCGCGCGTTGCCTTCCTCGTTGCTGCGCTGTTGATCGGTGCGGACGCGGTGATGGCGAGCCGTATCGGCTCCGAGTTCCTGCCGCACCTGGATGAAGGCGCCTTGTGGGTGCGCGTGTCGATGCCCGCCAACATCTCGCTGCCGGAAGCGGAGGAGATGGTCGATGGGCGGCACACCGATGGCCAGAACGTCAAAGGCCTGCGGCAGATTCTGCGCGACTTTCCGGAAGTGCGGATGATGTCTGCGCAAATCGGCCGACCGGATGACGGCACGGATCCGATTGGCTTCTACAACGCAGAATTCCTGCTGCTGCTGACCGACCACGAGACGTGGCGGCCGCAGTTCCACGGCAACAAGGATTTGCTGATCAGCGGCATGGCCAGCGCGCTGGCGGTGGTGCCGGGCGTGGAGGTCGGCTTCTCGCAGCCGATTTCAGACAACATCGAGGAGGCGGTGTCCGGCGTCAAAGGCCAGCTCGCGCTCAAGATCACGGGCAATGACCTGAACGCGCTGGACGACCTCGCGCGCCGGGCGGCGCATGCCATGAAGGATGTGCAGGGCGTTGAGGATTTGGGCATTTTCCGCGAGCTGGGACAGTCCAACGTCAACATCGCGATCGCCCGCGAACGCGCCGAGCGCTATGGCCTGACCGTGCAGGACGTGGAAGCGGTGATTGAGGCGGGCGTGGGCGGCAAACCGGTGACGCAGATTGTGGAAGGCGAACGGCGCCACGATCTGGTCGTGCGGTACGCGGAGGACAAGCGCGACAACATCGACGCGATCCGCCGCCTGCCGGTGCCGCTGAAGGACGGGATCACCATTCCGCTGGCGATGGTCGCGGACGTGACGGTGCAGGGCGGCGCATCGCGCATCTTCCGCGAAGCCAACCGCCGCTACATCGCCATCAAGTTCAGCGTGCGCGACCGCGATCTGGGATCGGCCGTCGACGAGGCGCAGCGCGCGGTGGAGAACGCGGTCAAGCTGCCCAGCGGCTACTCGATGTCCTGGGCGGGCGAGTTTGAGTCGGCGCGGCGCGCTGGCAAGCGGCTCGCAATCGTGATCCCGGCGACGGTACTCGTGATCTTCGGCATTTTGCTCATCATGTTCCGGCGGATGCGCGAGTCCTCGATCATCCTCGTGAACGTACTGCTGACGTCGCCGTTCGGCGGCCTGGCGGCGCTTCTCCTGACCAACACGAGCTTCTCGGTGTCGTCCGGCGTCGGCTTCCTCGCGCTATTTGGCGTGTCGGTGCAGACGGGCGTCATCCTGATCGCCTACATCAATGAGCTGCGGGCGGAAGGCATGCACCTGGATGAAGCGATCCTGCGCGCCGCGGACCTCCGGTTGCGGCCGGTGACGATGACCGCGCTTGTCGCGACGCTGGGCCTCCTGCCGGCAGCGCTGTCGACCGGCATCGGCTCTGACTCGCAGAAGCCGCTGGCCATTGTCGTCGTGGGCGGCCTGGTGTCGTCGTTGGCGTTGTCGCTCGGGATGTTGCCGCTGCTCTACAAGCTGTTCGCGCCCAAGGACATGCCCAAGGATGCAGAACTGCTGCCGCGCACGCAGGAGCCGTATCACGAGCCGGAGATGGTGCCGCTGGCGGATTGATCGCCGACCGGCACACCCTCGCTATTTGCGCTTGCCGAGCACCACGACGCGATCGTCAGGCGTCACCTGCATTTCAGCGCGCGGCGGAAACTCGACGGTGCCGTCCGCGTGCTTGATCGCGACGATCATCAGCGACGGCGCGCCCCAGAGCTCGGTATCCCGCAGCGTCGTTCCGCCCGGCCGCAGCTTGTCGCCGATCCGCAGTTCCTCAATCGTCAATTCGTATTCGCCGCGCCGCGTTGCGATGTCCAGCAGGTCGGTGACGTCCGGCTTGACGATCTGCCAGCCCACGCGATGGCCGGCAACGGTCGCCGGGCTGAACACCTGATTGGCGCCCGCCCGCTCCAGCTTCTGCAGCGACTTGGGATCGTCCGCCTTGCCGTACAGCGTGATGTCCGGGTTCAGCTCGCGCGCGGACAGCGTCAGGAACACGTTCCCCGCATCGGTGTCCACCGCCGCGACAAGCGCCCGCGCCCGCCGCACGCCCGCGGCGATCAGCACGTCGTCGTCCTGGGCATTGCCAGCGCAGTACAGCAACCCTTCGTCTTCCGTCAGCTTGTCCAGTGCCGCCGCGTCGCGATCGACAACGACGACGCGATGGCCGTTCTGCCGCAACACTTCCACCACCGCGCGTCCGAGTCGGCCGTAGCCGCAGACAATCGTGTGGTTCTCAATGGTTTCCAGGGACCGCTTCATGTGACGCCTCCGCCGGGACTCTTCCCAGCCGCCGTGGGCAAAGAACTCCGCCGTCGCGCCCAGCGAGTAGCCCAGCGTGCCCACGCCGCCGAGAATCAACACAATCGACAGCACCCGCCCCGGGACGGACAGCGGCTGCACTTCGCCATAACCAACCGTCGACAGCGTGATGACCGTCATGTAGAACGCGTCAAATAGCGGCCACCGCTCCAGCACGTGGTAGCCAAACGTCCCGACCAGCAACAGCAGGACGGCGACAGAACCCGCCTTCGCGGCAGTCCGGCCGACGTCCAGGTCGTCCCGCGTCTGCTGTTCTTGCGGTTCCAAGGCCACGGTTTCGGTCCGGCGGCGCACCGGCCGCGCCACGAGTGTACGAGCCTGCCGGAAAACGGCCAACTGTTGAGGGTCGAGATGACGTTTGTGCCCCACGCGGTTGCAGTTGGCGCGGATTCGGCGACGGTGGATGTGCTGGTGCTGCACGGCATCCTCGGTTCCGGTCGGAATCTGCGGACATTTGCCCAGCGACTGGCGCAGGTTCGTCCAGAGCTGCGGCTCTGGCTTGTCGATCTGCGCAACCATGGCGATTCACAAGGGGCCCCGCCACCGCACACGATTGCCGCGTGCTGTGACGACTTGGACGCGCTCGTCGCGGCCAAAGCGCTGCGACCGCAGTGGGTGATTGGCCATTCGTTCGGCGGCAAGGTCGCGGTCGCGTGGACTGGGCGCGCGCCCGCGGGGCTGCAACGCGCGTGGGTGTTGGATTCGCCGCCGGCGGGCTACGTGATGGCCAAGCTGGCGGACGGCGATGCCGCGGACAACGTGGAGCGGGTGATTGCGACCCTGCGGCAAATTCCCCAGCCGCTGGCCGGGCGGCGCGACGTCGTGACGGAGTTCACGGCGCGCGGGTTCCCGGAGAGCATCGGCCAGTGGATGACGAACAACGTGCGCGAAGCCGTTGACGGTTTTCGCTGGGTGTTTGATCTGAACGCCATCGACGAAATGCTGGTGAGCTACCTCGCGACGGACACGTGGCCGATTCTGGAGGCGCCGCCGCCGGGCGTGCGGATCGACGTGATCCGCGCGGAGCGGTCGCAGCGCTGGCCGCCCGAGGTGCTGGCGCGTTTCGCCGCGATGCGCAACGGTCAGACGCACCTGCACATGCTGCCGAACGCGGGGCACTGGCTGCACGTGGAGCGGACCGACGCGCTGGTGGCCTTGATGGTTGGGCTGCTGTGACCGCGCGAACGGCACGCCTTCGTCGGTGTGTTCGGCCACCGCAAAATGCTTTTTCACCTTTCACCGCGGCCCGGGTCAATACCTACAAGAAGCTCCGAGGAACCGCATCGCCGGTGCCGAGGAAGTTCTGATTCGCCGGTCCCCACCGCGTCTGGATGTTCCGGACGGCGGTGCGCGGCTCGGCTCCCGACGGCAAGTCGCCAGACGGAACCAGGTTGTCGCCGGCGGTCGCACCAGTCGATTCGCCTTAAGATTCAGGAGTTTTTTATGAAGAAGATGATGTCGCTCGCGGTTGTTCTCGGTCTCGCTATTGCCGCCCCCGTGATGGCGGAGACTCCGGCTGCGGAAGCCAAGAAGGAAGCCCCGGCGAAGAAGGAAGAGGCCAAGAAGGAAGCGCACGAGAAGAAGGAAGAGGCCAAGAAGGAAGGCAAGGAAAAGAAAGAAGAGGCCAAGAAGGAAGGCAAGGAAAAGAAAGAAGAAGCCAAGCACGAGAAGAAAGAAGGCGCCAAGGAAAAGGCCCACGAGAAGAAAGAGAAGTAGTCGCTCGCGCGGACTGGACTCTGCTGTGACGGCGCCGGGAGCAATTCCGGCGCCGTTCGGCGTTTTTGCCCCCGCGCACTCGCCGCTTGCGCCCCGTCCTCGCGCTCGGTAGGCTGTGAAGTTCTGTGTCGCGCTGCCTCGGCCTTGGGCGGAGTGCGCTACGGTTCAGGCGCGGGCGCTGGTTGGGCGCGCGCGGTCAGGGGAGGCGGCGGAGCAGCGGCAACGTCGTCGGGTCAGGGGAGTGCGACATGCGAGTTTGCGGCGATTTGGCACCCCACGGGTGTCCGCGTTCTGGTCTGTCATTCGGTCAGGCCTTGCTTGTGGCGTTCGCGCTTGTCCTGGCCGGTTGCGGCGCGACCGCCGGCGTTGCGTCGAGCGACGTGGAACTCACCGATGTGGACCAGGATGGCCTCGTCGCCGGTTCCGATGCGGATGCCGGAACTTCCGACTCGGACTCGCTCACGTCTGACGTGTTTGGCCAGGACGTACAGGACGTCGACGCTGGCGTCGATGCATCGCCGACGCAAGACATCGCGAACGCGGACGCCAAGGACGTGTTGGACGCCGCCAAGGACGCCGGAACGGACGCGGAAGGCGTTGATGCGGCGACGGACGCGGGGGAAATCGACGCGGGCTGCGTCGGCGATCAGGATTGCCCGGCGACCGGCGATCCGTGCAACGCCAACCTGTGCGTCTCCGGCACCTGCACACTGACGCCCGAGAGCGACATCGCGTGCGACGACGGCAACGCATGCACCGTCGGCGACAGCTGCACCAACGGCAAATGCACGCCCGCCGCCGCGTTGGATTGCGACGACGGCAACCCGTGCACCAAGGACGCGTGCGATTTGACCGCCGGCTGCGGGCATGAAAACGCCGACGGCGCGCCGTGCACGGACGGCAAGAAGTGCACGACGGAGGACACCTGCGCGGGCGGCGCGTGCAAGGGCGTTGCGCCCGACTGCGACGATGGCAACCTGTGCACGGACGACTCGTGCAAGGACGGCGTTGGCTGCACGCACGGCAACAACTTCCAGACCTGCGACGACGGCAACGCGTGCACGGACGGCGACGCCTGCGCCGGTGGCAAGTGCCTCGGCGGCAGCGCGCTGGACTGCAACGACGGCAACGCGTGCACGCAGGATTTGTGCGATCTCGCCAACGGCTGCCAGCATCCCATCGCCGCCGGCTTCTGCTCGGACGGGGACGCGTGCACGGCGGGCGATTCCTGCATCGTCGGGACGTGCATCGGCGCGAAGGTGGATTGCGACGACAACAACCCGTGCACCGACGACACCTGCGTGAAGAAGGGCGCGAATGCCGGCTGCCAGCACGTCAGCAGCACCGCTCCGTGTTCGGACAACAACCCGTGCACTGCGGGCGACGCGTGCGCGAGCGGCGTCTGCCAACCGGGCAGCGAACCGGGCTGTGACGATGGCAATGTTTGCACAATCGACAGCTGCGACCCGACGCTGGGCTGCCAGCACAGCAACATCGCAGGCACGTGCGACGACGGCAACGCGTGCACGACGGACGAAGCGTGTGCGAGCGGCAAGTGCGTCGCCGGGAAAGCGCTCGTTTGCGACGACAAGAACGCCTGCACGACGGACAGTTGCGATTTGCAGAAGGGCTGCGTCTACACCGACGCGGACGGCGCGCCGTGCGACGATGGCCAGACCTGCAGCGTCAAGGACGCGTGTCTGCACGCCAAGTGCGAAGGCGTCGTGCCCGGATGCATGGACGGCAACCCATGCACGGACGATTCCTGCTTGGACGCCAGCGGCGGCTGCGTGCACCTGCCCAACGCCGTGACCTGCAACGACGGCAACGCGTGCACCGACGGCGACGGCTGCAAGAACAGCGGGTGCATCGGCGGCAGCGTCAAGAACTGCGACGACGGCAAGCCGTGCACCGCGGACAGCTGCAACGTGGCGACGGGCTGCGTTTCCAGCAACATCGCCGGCGCATGCACGGACGGCGACGCGTGCACGGCCAGTGATACGTGCGTAGGCGCGGCGTGCGTGGGCACGGCAATCGCGTGCGACGACGGCAATCCGTGCACCGCGGACTCGTGCGACAAAGCCAAAGGCTGCGTCCACACGGCGACGACCGGCTCATGCGCGGACGGGGACGCCTGCACGGCCAACGACCAGTGCGCGGGCGGCATCTGCGCGGCAGGCACGGCGGTCAACTGCGACGACGCCAACGTCTGCACGCTCGACAAGTGCGACAAACAGCTGGGCTGCACGCACGCGGCGCAATCGGGCGCATGTGACGACGGCAACGCGTGCACGACCGGCGATGTCTGCGCGGCGGAGAAGTGCACACCCGGCACGCCGATCAACTGCGACGACGGCAACGCGTGCAACAAGGACTCGTGCGATGTCGCGACCGGCTGCAAGCACGCGGACAACGACGGCATCGCGTGCGACGACGGCCAGAAATGCAGCGTCCAGGACACCTGCCTGCACAGCGCCTGCCACGGCATCATCCCCGCGTGCGATGACGCCAACGTGTGCACCGACGACAGCTGCAGCGACACTACCGGCTGCGTCCACGTGCCCAACGCCGTGACGTGCGACGACGGCAATGTCTGCACCCTGCAGGACACGTGCGCGAGCGGCAAATGCCAGGCCAAGGGCACCAAGTTCTGCGACGACGCCAATCCGTGCACGACGGACAGCTGCAGCCCGAGCGACGGGTGTGGCCACGTGCAGCTCAACGGGACGACTTGCACGGACGGCAACGCGTGCACGGCTTCCGACGCGTGTGTGCTTGGCACCTGCACCGGCACGACCATCGCGTGCGACGACGGCAATCCCTGCACCGCCGACGGCTGCGACACCAAGGGCGGCTGCACCCACACCGCGCAGGTCGCCACTTGCGTCGACGGCACCGTCTGCACACTGAGCGACGGGTGCCAAAACGGCGTGTGCGCCAAGGGCGTGACGCTCCACTGTGACGACAGCAACCCGTGCACCACTGACAGCTGCGACGCCAAACAAGGCTGCGTGACGCTGGCCAACGCGGCGACGTGCTCGGACGGCAATGCGTGCACGATTGGCGACGCGTGTTCCGGCGGCAAGTGCCAGATTGCCGGCGCGCTGGGCTGCGACGACGGCCAGCCATGCACCACGGACGCGTGCGATCCCGCGAGCGGCTGCACCCACGCGAACAACGACGGCTTGGCGTGCGACGATGGCCAGGCGTGCAGCGTCAGCGACGCGTGCTTGCACGGTACCTGCCACGGGGTGGCGTCCAATTGCGACGACGGCAACCTGTGCACCGATGACAGCTGCGCGGACGGCGTCGGCTGCGTCCACTTGGCCAACGCTGTGACGTGCACCGACGGGAACGCCTGCACCAGCGGCGACACCTGCGGCGGCGGCAAGTGCGCGCCCGGCGCCGGCGTCAGCTGCGACGACAGCCAGATCTGCACGAGCGACTTCTGCAATCCGGCGAGCGGGTGCCAGCACACGAACGTTTCCGGCAACTGCACGGACGGCAACGCGTGCACGACCGGGGACACGTGCACCGGCGGCATCTGCGTCGGCGCGGGCGTGAACAACTGCAACGACGGCATCGCCTGTACCGCCGATTCCTGTAGCGCGGGCGCGTGCGTCCACAGCGTCATCACCGGTGCCTGCGACGACGGCAACGCGTGCACGACTGGCGACACATGCAACGCCAGCGGCTGCCTCGGCACCGCCAAGGTCTGCAACGACGGCAACAGCTGCACTGCGGACAGCTGCGACCCGGCGAGCGGCTGCGTTGTGACGGCAGCGGGCGACGGCACGACGTGCAACGACGGCTCGGCTTGCACCTTCGCGGACGCGTGCGCCAACGGCGTCTGCGTCGGCAGCACGGTGGCGTGCGACGACGGCAACCCGTGCACCACGGACTCGTGCAGCGCGGCGGCGGGCTGCGTGCACACCACGGTGACCAACGGCAGCGTGTGCGACGACGGCAATCCCTGCACCACCGGCGAGAAATGCGCTGGCACGAGCTGCAAGGGCACCACCACCAACTGCGACGACGGCAAGGCGTGCAGCGCCGACACGTGCGATCCGGCCACCGGCTGCGTCCACACTGCGCTCCCGACGGGTTCAAGCTGCAACGACGGCGACCCGTGCACGGCGATCGACCAGTGCAGCGGGACGACCTGCATCGGCAGCGGCAGCCCGGATTGCAGCGACAACAACCCGTGCACGGTCGACGGCTGCTCCAGCGCCAGCGGGTGCACGCACATCAGCGCGACGGACGGATCGGCGTGCGATGACGGCAACAAGTGCACGACGGCGGACAAGTGTATCGCCGCGGCGTGCAAGGGGACGTCGGCGGTCTGCACCGACGGCAACGCGTGCACGAGCGACGCGTGCGACCCCATCGCCGGCTGCACGTTCACCACCGGCAACGAAGGCGGCGCGTGCGACGACGGCGACAAGTGCACGACCGGCGAACTCTGCGGGTCGGGCACCTGCGGCGGCGGCGCGACGACGAACTGCAACGACGCCAACGACTGCACGACCGACTCGTGCAGCAAAGCCGGCGGGTGCGCGCACGTCGTCGTAGCCGACAAGTCGACGTGCAGCGACGGCAACGCGTGCACCAGCGGGGACGCGTGCTTCAGCGGCGCGTGCAAGGGCCTGGGCGCGAGCTGCGACGACAACAGCATGTGCACCACGGATTCGTGCGACCCGGCCACCGGCTGCACGCACACGGCCACCAACGGCGGCGCGGCGTGTGACGACGGCAACGCCTGCACGGTTGGTGAAGTCTGCACGACGGGCGTTTGCGGCAGCGGCGTTGGCAATTCCTGCAACGACAGCAACCCGTGCACGACGGACACGTGCGGCGGCGGCGTCTGCAGCCACAGCAACGTCACGAACGGCACGACGTGCACCGACGGCAACGCGTGCACGGCGACCGACCACTGTTCCGCCGGCAGTTGCGCGGGCAGCGCTGTCGTGTGCGATGACAAGAACGTCTGCACCAACGACAGCTGCGATCCGACCAAGGGCTGCGTCTACACGCCGGCCAACGAAGGCCTCGCGTGCGTCGACGCCGACCCGTGCTCAAGCGGCGAGTCGTGCGTTGCGGGCACCTGCACGCCCAAGACCACCGTCAATTGCGACGACGGCAACGCGTGCACGACCGACACTTGCGACGCGGTTCTCGGCTGCCAGCACACGCAACCCCAGGGCTTGTGCGAGGACAAGAACAGCTGCACCAACGACTCCTGCAATCCGGCGACCGGCTGCGCGAATACGCCCGTCACGGACGGCACGGGGTGCGTGGACAGCGACCAGTGCACCGTCAACGAGACATGCACCCTTGGCACCTGCGGCGGCCTCCAACGCAACTGCACTGACTCTGAACTGTGCACGAGCGACTCGTGCGATCCGGCGACAGGCTGCGTCTTTACGCCCAACAGCTTTGCGTGTAACGACGGCAATGCGTGCACAATCAACGACGCGTGCGCCGGCGGCACCTGCCAGCCCGGTTCGCCGATGAACTGCGCCGATACGCTGACCTGCACCGACGACATCTGCTTCGCGGGCAGTTGTCAGCACACCCCGCTTGACGCGAACTGTAACGACGGCACGGTCTGCACAACGGACATCTGCTCGTTGGTCAACGACTGCGTATACACGCCGGTGCCGTGCAACGACGGTCTCCTGTGCACGATCGACCAGTGCGACAAGAACCTCGGCTGCTCGTTCACGCCCGACCCGTGCGACGACCTCGTCGCGTGCACGGCGGATTCCTGCGACGCGACCACCGGCTGCAAACACGTGGCGCTCGACGCGCTGTGCAACGACGCCAACACCTGCACCAGCGACAGTTGCACCGGCACGGCCTGCAAGCACACCGGCGTGGCCGGCACGTGCGACGACGGCGACCCGTGCACAGTCGGCGACACATGCAACGTCGCGTCAGGCGCGTGCGTCGGCGCCAACAAGTGCGACGACTCCAACCAGTGCACCTTGGACAGCTGCGACGCCAACGGCGGCTGCCTGCACAACTCCGCCGTGCTCGACTATCAAGCGTGCGATGACGGCTCGCTCTGCACGCACGACGAATACTGCCTGTCCGCCAAGTGCGGGCTCGGCGGTTCGGTCGTCTGCGAGGACGGGAACGCCTGCTCGTACACGAACTGCGACCCGACAACCGGCGCATGCGCCACGACGGCGACCTACGGCTACCTGGACTACGAGGACTTCAGCGTCGGCATCGCGCGCGGTTGGGACGTCGACGGCCAGTGGATCGCCGGCTCGGCCAAGCCGTCCAACGGCGAAACGTACGGCTATTCCGATCCGACGTCGGACGGCAGCGGGACACCGGGCGGCTGGCTGCTCGGCACCGCGATTGGCGGCAACCTCGCGAAGACGGCGACAAATGGCTACTTGTACGTGACGAGCCCGCTGTACGACTTTGCCGCCATCACGTCGCCTTCGTCGATGACCATCCAGATCGCCGCGGACGCCTTCGTCAACCTGGAAGCGGCGTCGCAGGCGATGCGCATCGAGTACTCGCTGAACGCCGGCGGCACGTGGACGACCTTGCTCGACGTCACGAACGTCATCTCCAGCGGGTGGAGCGTCCTGAACGTCGGCCAGGTGTCGCTGAGCCCGGCGAGCCAGTCGCTGCAATTGCGCTTCGGCTACAAGGTCATCACTGTCAGCGGTCAGGCGACGACCTCCGGCATCAGCCTGGACAATATCCGCCTCACGTGCAGCAACTGCGGCTGCGCGCCGCTCTAGGACGTCATGGGCGTGACGACACGCAATACCGTCCTCCGCGTGCTCGGGGTCTGCGCCCTCGCGTGCGTATCTGTGCCCGCGGCGTGGGCGCACGACGTCGCGACGACCGTCCAGGTCACCCGCACGCCCTCAACCGCGGACAGCCCGGCGACCGGTTCCAGCAGCGGCAGCGTGCTCGGCTCCTGGGACATCACGGACGATTGGTCGCTTGACGGCAGTTTTGGCATCACGCGGCCCACCTTGTCCGGCGATCCCAACCTGGTGAAGGCGGCCAACATCTACGCGCTCGGCTTGGGCCCCAGCTATTCGTTGGGCGATCACTGGCTCTTCATGGGCTCGGCGACTTTCTCGCCGAAGTCGATGCAGCTGAGCCAAACGACAATCAATTTTGACGACAAGGTGCCGCCCGCGGGCGCCAAGGACCACGAAGCGCAGTTGCATGCGGAGTCGACGTCCGGCGGCCTCATGTTCATGGCGAGTTACGACACTGATGACGAGGACAGCGACTTCCAGACCAGCGTGACGGCGACCGCGACGTGGAATCACTACGGGACGCTGCAGAAGATCGCGGACGTGACGGTGGGGAACACGGTCGTTGACAAGGCGACGCTGGACAAGGCGTGCATTGGGGCGACGACCAAAGGCTGCAAGGTCCTGACGGCGCTGCTGCGGGCGCAAGCGGATTCG
>CAINLT010000475.1 GCA_903850505.1 uncultured Myxococcales bacterium
CCCTTGTCGCCATCGAATGTTTCGCCGACCAGCCACACGTGCTGCTGCTTGCCCGGCTCGATCTCAGCCAGCAGCCGCTGCCGCACGCCGGTCAGCCAGGAGCCTTCCACGTGCTTGATCGCGTCCAACCGCAGGCCGTCCGCGCCCGATTGCTTCATCCACCAAATCACGTTGTCGAGCGAGGCGTTGCGCGCGTCGGTGTTGTTGAAGTTGAAGTCCGGCAAGTACGTCTGGAACCAGCACGTCACCATGGTCGGACCGTTCCATGGGCACACGCCGCTGCCGCACACGCAGTCCTGCCCGTTCACCTGCGCTGGATTGAACCAGCCGTCGCCGGCGTGCGCCTGGTAGATCGGCGAGGACTTGTGCACGTGGTTCATCGCGTAATCCAGCACGATCTGGATGCCCTTGGCGTGCGCCGCGTCCACCAGCGCCTTGAGGTCGTCCATGGTGCCGAAGTGCGCCTCGGGCTTGCTCGTGTCGCGCGGCCAGTAGCCGTGGTAGCCCGTGTAAAGCTTGCCATCTGCGCCGACTTCCGCCGCATCCGTGTTGTCCATCGGCACCGTCACCCACAGGACGTTGACGCCGAGGTCCGTGAACCAGCCGCTCTGGATCTTCTGTGTCACGCCCTGCCAGTCGCCCCCGTTCCAGTTGGCGATGTCGGCCAGGCCTGCCGCCTTGTTCTTGTTGTCATTCGCTGGGTTGCCGTTGGCGAAGCGATCGACGAACACGAAGTACATCACGCCGTCGCGCCAGTCGAACGCACCGGGCTTGGCTGGCACGCCGCAGACCGTCTGCGGTCCGATGCAGGTCCAGGGATCGCAAGCCTCTGCCGCCAATACGGAATTCTTGCCACCATAGCCGTCGTCCGCGCTGTCGGGGTTGCTCGGGTCGGCCAGCCATTTCTCCACGCCGCCGGTGCCGACCGTGCGGAACTTGTATTGAACCGCGGTGTTGTACGGCATCTGCGCGACGACGGACCAGCCGCTCGCGCCCTGCACCAGCGGGATGCCGGCCTTCCACGCGTTGAAGCTCCCGCGCAGTTCGACGACCGTCTCGGTGCCGTCGCCGGTGTAGGAGAACGCGTGATCACAGCGTTTTGCGCTGTCATCGCACACCGCCAGACCGACGTCGCCCGCGATTTCGCCGGTTGTCGCGTCGTCCACGTCGCCGCCGGTCGCATCCACGATGTCGTCCGCAGCAACGTCCGTCGAACCACCTGGATCCGGGACGGAATCTACGGTCGCGACGTCTTGCGGCGCAGGCGTGTCCGGCAAGGCATCCGCCGGAGTTGCGGTATCCGGCGTGACCGCGAGCTCCTTGAGCAGCACGTCATGCGGAGGCGTGTCGACATGCGTCCCGGTGTCCTGGACGGCGCTGACATCCGTCAACAAACCAACGCCTTGAATCGGCGTGGCGCAGGCGGCGAGGGCGAACAGGCAAAGCAGGAGCGACACGGGCCGGGTCATCGGGGCCTCCGAACAAGACAAAGGACTGTAGCCCTCACCCGGCGTTGCCGCAACGATGCAGACGGCTTGCAGACCGCCGGCAGATGACCCACCCTTGCCGCGCGCGGCACGTGGAGCCGCCGAGCCTCGTCATGACCCAGCTGCGCGATGCCACAGTCTTTGTCACAGGTGCCACTTCAGGCTTTGGCGCTGCCGCCGCACGCCGTTTTGCTGCCGCGGGGGCGCGCCTCGTCGTCTGCGGTCGCCGGGCGGAGCGCCTCGCGCAGTTGCAGGCGGAACTCGCGGTCCCGATCCACACTCTGACGCTCGATGTGCGCGACCGCGCAGCCGTGGCCGCCGCCATCGCCGATTTACCGCCTGAATTTGCAGAGATTGATGTGCTGGTCAACAACGCGGGCCTGGCCGCCGGGCTCGATCCCGCGCAGCGCGCCGACCTCGACGACTGGGACCGCATGGTCGACACGAACATCAAGGGTCTGCTCTACATTACCCGCGCCGTCCTGCCGGGCATGGTCGCCCGCAACCGCGGCCACGTCATCAACCTGGGCTCCGTCGCCGGCAGCTATCCGTACCCCGGCGCCAACGCGTATGGCGGTACCAAGGCATTCGTCAAGCAGTTTTCCCTC
>CAINLT010000476.1 GCA_903850505.1 uncultured Myxococcales bacterium
CAGCATCCAGTGCGCGCGCGCCACGGACAGCTGCGTCTCGAGCTTGGTCGACGCAATCTGCGCTTTCTCCTCATCCGCCAGCGGCCCCGTGTACGCCGCGATGCAGGCCTGGAGCGGCTTGACATGCGCGTGCAGCGGGCTTGTCTTGTCCAGCGTCAGGATGTGATCCGCCACGACCGTCAGGACTTGCCGCAGCGCGCTGCCGCGGCGCCGCTTGGCGGTCTCGAAGCCGTCGGGGAAGACGGCCAGGTAATCCGGCGACTTGTAATCGCGGCGCACCACAGCGACCAGGCCGAGCTGGCAATCCGTCAGCGTCTCGCGCGCCAACGCATCGCAAACATCGACGGCGGCGCCGGTCTCCTGCGCGATGTCATCGGCCTCGATGAGCGCGGCGTTGGCCTTCCTGAGCGCAGTGTGGGCAAGCTGGAACTTGGGCGCGAGCGCCTTGGCCTTGGGATGGCTCTTGAGCCGACCGAGCACGCGACCTGAATTGCGGATAATGCGCCCAGTGCCTGTTGATTCGGGTGGTTTCTGCATGATTCCTCCGGTTTGTTTGACGAACAATACGGACCCGGAGGCGATGTTCGCGCTGGAGTTTGACGTCGTCAAGAATCTGGCGCGCTGAGATTGCTGGGGATTGTGGACGAGTCTGGTCCGGATTTGGGGGCAATGGAAGTGGGAAGTGTGCTGCATGCAAGCCGGCGAGTGCGATGAGGGTGCAACTGTGGTCACGGCGCGCGCAAGTCTGGGTCTGGCCTGCTGGATTGCAAGCCACGAGGTCCCTACGCCAACACACACGCTCCTTGGGCGTCACGCACACAACCCTCGATACACCGCGATCGATCCTTCCCACAGCGCATCGACTTTTCACTTTTGCTCCGCGGCCGTCTCCGACGCATATCCAAAACCCGATGACCACCAAAAGGTCGCCGCGGCGCGGGAATGAAAACCCGATGCGTGTCAAAGAGTCTCCCCCGGCAGCCAGCGAAAACCCGATACGCCGCAAACTGGGCACTTGGAGCAAAAGTGGATCTTCGATGCGCCAAAACACGAGTCGTTTGTTCGATAATGAAGACCGGATGGCAATTGAGCGGGATCATTCAGCGGGCTGATCAAACCTCTTTCCCAGCCAATTGTCCCCTCAGTGCCCCGATCGCACGCCAACTCCGCCGCGATCCCCATCCTTGGCCATTTCCAGCGCCAGTTCAATCGCCTCAATGAACTCGGCCACCTTGATGGGCTTGGTCACGTAGCGGAAGAAGCCCGCCTGCAGACCGCGCGCGACGTCAAATGGCATCGCGTTTGCGCTGACGGCGATAACCGGGATATGCGCGGTCGTCGGATCCGCGCGCAGGAGCCGCAGCGCTTCATAGCCGTCGATTCCCGGCAAGTTGATGTCCATCAAGATGACATCGGGCTGCGCGTACCGCGCCATCTCCACGCCGCGGATGCCGTTCACCGCCGTCAACATGCGCAGCGTCGGATAGCGCGCGATGACCTGCTCCACCAGCCGCAGGTTGGCCGGATTGTCCTCAATCGCCAGAAGCGTGTGCACCCGCGTGCTGGGCGCGTGATGCGCTTGGACCGGCACCTCGACCACGCCCGCTTCCACGGCGAGCTCCGGCTCGGCGACGGAGAGGAGCTCAAACCAGAACACGCTGCCAACGCCGACCGTGCTCTCCACGCCAATCATGCCGCCCATCAGCTCAACGAGGCGCTTGGCGACGACCAGGCCGATGCCGGTGCCTTCGTCGCCTTCCGTTTCCCGCCCCAGCCGGTTGAACGGCTGGAACAACTGCGCCACGAGTTCAGGCGCGAGCCCCGCGCCGGTGTCCACGATGCGCACGCGGATGCGCCCGGGCACGGTCTCCAGGCACTGGACCTCGACGGTACCCTTGGCAGTGTTGTACTTGATGGCGTTGGTCAGCAGGTTGATGAGCACCTGCTTGACGCGCATCCGGTCGGCGTGGACAAAGAACGGCAGATCGGCGGGCGGAAATACCAGGCGGATACCGCGCTGGATCGCGCGGGACTCCACCATGCTGCGCGACTCCGCGAGCACTTCAGAGAGCAGCATCGGCTCGCGCGAAAGCGGCATCTTGCCCGATTCCACCTTGGCGAGGTCGAGGATCTCATTGATCAGCAGCAGCAAATGCCAGCCCGCCTGCAGGATCTGCCCGACGTTCTGCATCTGGACCTGCGTCAGCGGCGGCACGTCGCTCTCCAGCAGTTGGGCAAAGCCGAGGATCGCGTTCAACGGCGTCCGCAGCTCGTGGCTCATGCTGGACAGGAAGTCCGACTTCGCGAGGTTGGCCTGCTCCGCCAGCAGCGTCGCGTTTTCCAGCGCCACGTTCTTGTCGTTCATCGCCTGCCGGATCGCGTATTCTTCCGTGACGTCGCGAAAGACCAGCACGGCGCCGACGACCTGGTTGTCGATCCCGCGAATCGGCGCGCAGCTGTCCGCGATGGC
>CAINLT010000477.1 GCA_903850505.1 uncultured Myxococcales bacterium
GGGAACGCTGCTCAACACGCTGACGCGCCACGGCGACGTGCTGCTGTTTTCCGCGGCGCCTCCTGGCCAGGGCGGTGAGCACCACGTCAATGAACAGCCGTACGCCTGGTGGCGCGACGCGCTCGCTGCCCACGGTTTTGAGCTGTTTGACTGCATTCGCCCGCGCGTCGCCAAAGACGCCGCGGTGCAGCCCTGGTACCGCTACAACGTGTTCCTGTTCGTGCGCCGCGATCACCTGGCGCACCTGCCGGACGCCGTTCGCCAGACCCACATTCCGGCCCACGCGCCGATTCCGGACGTCTCGCCGTTCCGCTATCGGCTGCGCAAGAAGGTCGTGAAGCAGATTCCGCAGGTGTTGGCGGATCAGCTGGCGCGGGCCAAGGCCAAGCTCACGCGCTGACCGCGGACGCTACGACTCGCCCGCCGGTTCCTTGAGCACGCGCAGGCGATCGCGCACACGCCGCGTGTCTTCCGGCAGCACGCTCTTGTTCTTCAGGAATTTCTGATACCACTCGATCGCGTCCGGTTTGTCGCCGCGGGCGTCCAGCAGTTCCGCCAGGTCCAGCTGCACATTGGCGTTGTCCGGGCTCAGCTTCAGCGCCTTGTTCAGCGCCTTCTCGGCATCGCTCGCCGCGCCCTTGGCGATCAGCACGCGCGCCAGCACGATGTAGTTGTCGGCGACCGGCTCGCACTCGTCGATCGCAAAGTTCGCCGCTTCCAGCGCCTCATTCAGCCGGCCCAGGCCCTGCAAACAGGCAACCTTGGCGGCGTGCGCCAGCGCGAACCTGGGCCGCACCTGCAGGCCCAACTCCAGGGAATCGAGCGCGAGCTGCCATTCCTGCCGCAACATGTAGGCAAGCGCCAGGTCGTACTGCAGCGTGCCGTGCGCCGGCGCGAGCTTGTTGGCCAGCTTGTAGGCGTCCACCGCCTCCGTCCACAACCCGCGCCGGAGCTGTGCCGCCGCCAGATTGGCCAGCACGCGCGGATCATCCGGCGCCAGATCGCGCGCCTGCTGCAGCACTTTCAACGCCGCGATGTCCTCGCCGGCCTCCAGGTACAGCACGCCGAGGTTGGAGAGCGCGCCGTGCAACTGCGGATTCAGCTCGGACGCCTGCAGGAACAGCTTGCGCGCCGGCAGCGATTGGCCGCGCTGCATCGCGCACAGTCCGAGGTAGTACACCGCCAGCGCCGACTTGGGATTCTTCTTCAAGTGCCGCTTCAGCGCGGCGTCGGCGTCGTCCAACTCCTCATCCCGGTAAGCCGCGACGCCAAGCGCGAGGTCGCCAACCATCGGCTCGGTCTCCAGATCGCCCCGAATCGGCGCGTCGGGCAGGCCGCGATCGCGATCGCCGCGTGCCGAATTGCCGTTGGCGCCGGAGCAAGCCGTCGTCAGGGAAGTGAGCAGGACAGCGACAAGAACAATACGGGACGTCAGCATGACTGCAGATTGTAACGGTTCATGTAGGCGCCGTGCAAGGTCGTGATGCTCAGTTCTGGACCGAAACGTCGGCGAGGGCTACACTGTGACAAATGGGTGTCGCACGGCCAGCATCATTCGGGCAAGCGCGCATCCCCCGACGTCAGGAAATCATGTACAAGCCTTCCTTTGAACTTATCAAGAGCCTGCCCAAGACCGATTTGCACGTGCACCTCGACGGCTCGATGCGGATTGAGACGATCTTGCAAATGGCGGAAGAACAGGGCGTCAAGCTGCCCGCGGACACGGTCGAGGGCCTGGCGCCGTTCGTGCAGGTGGGCGAAGTCTGCAAGTCGCTCAAGGATTACCTCCGCACGTTCGACATCACGTGCTCCGTGCTCCAGACCGAGGAATCGCTCTACCGCGCGGCTTTTGAGCTGGTGGAAGACGCGGCCAAGGAGAACGTCCGGTACATGGAAGTGCGGTATTGCCCGATGTTGCACATCACCAAAGGCCTGCCGATGACGACGATTGTCGAGGCGGTGCTCGCGGGCCTGCGTGACGGCAAGCAGCGCTTTGGCACGCGGTCGGGGCTTATCATCAGCGCGCTGCGCCACGCCGACCCGAAGTGGTCGCTGCGGCTGGCGGAACTCGCGGTGGCGTACAAGAACAAAGGCGTCGTCGGCTATGACCTGGCGGGCGCGGAGGACGGCTTCCAGGCGCGCAAGCACGCCGCGGCGTTCCACTTGATCCGCTCCAACAACGTCAACTGCACCGCGCATGCGGGCGAGGCGTTTGGCCCGGAATCCATCCACCAGGCGCTGCACGACTGCGGCGCGCACCGGATCGGCCACGGCACGCGCCTGCGCGAGGACGGCGATCTGCTCAACTTCGTCGCCGATCACCGCATCCCGCTGGAGATCTGCCCCAAGTCCAACGTGCAGACCGGCGCGGTGGACAGCATCGCCGCGCACCCGATCCAGTTCTACTACGAGTTCGGCTGCCGCGTGACCATCAACACGGACAACCGCCTCGTCACCAACACCACGCTGACCGACGAGTACATGCTCTGGATCAACACGTTCGACGCGACGATCCGCGACGTGCGCGAAGTGATCATCAACGGCTTCAAGTCGGCGTTCCAGTCCTACCGCACGCGGCAGGACATGCTCTCGCGGGTCATTCCGGAGATGGACGCGCTTATCGCGGCCGATACTGAGCGGTACACCAAAGAGACGGGCGACAAGGACTTGGGTCAGGTCAAGAAGGACCGCCGCGGCACGAGCCAGAAGTTCGCCGAGCGCAAGCGCATTGCGGACGCGAGCAAGAAGTCGTGATCGATACCCACGCCCACGTTGCGGCAACTTGGGAAGGTGCGGCGTACGAAGGCGGTACGGCGGGCGTGCTCGCGCGTGCGGCGGCGGCTGGTGTCGAGCACGTGATTTGCGTGGGCGCTGGCGGCGATGTCCCGGAAATGGAATCGGCGATCGCGTGCGCGCGGGCTTTCGCGGGCGTGAGCGCGATCACGGGCATTCATCCGCACGATGCGAAGAACGTCGATGACGCGCTGTGGCAGGAAGTGGAGCGGCTGTGCGCGCAGCCAGAAGTCGTCGCCGTTGGCGAGACCGGTCTGGATTTTCACTACGACAGCTCGCCGCGCGACGTGCAGGAAGCGACTTTTCGGCGGCACATCCAGCTCGCCCGCCGCCTGAAGAAGCCGCTGTGCATCCACACGCGCGACGCCGAAGCGCTGACGTTGCGCGTGCTGCAGGAAGAGTCGGCGAACGCGGTCGGTGGCGTCATCCACTGCTTCTCCGGCACGTGCGCGTTTGGCTTGCAGATGCTGGACTACGGCTTCTATCTCTCGATCCCGGGCATCGTGACCTTCAAGAAGGCCGGGGAAATCGTGGAGACGGTGCTGCAGGCGCCGCTGGACCGGTTGCTGATCGAGACCGACAGTCCGTTCCTCGCGCCGCTGCCGTACCGCGGCAAGCGCAATGAGCCGGCCTACGTGGTGCAGACGCTGCGCAAGATCGCTGAAATCAAGGGGTTGACTGTGGCGGAAGTGGAGCAGGCGACAAACGCCAACGCGCTGCGCCTCTTCGGGCCGCGGCTGGCTGGGAAGCTTGCCCCAGCGCCGTGACCGTGGCACAAACCTTCCGCCGTCGGTAGACGGGGAGGCGCCATGACGACTGAGCCAGAACCGCAGATTCCGCCGCCGCCCGCAGACGACGCGCCCGCCAGCGAGCACGACCGCTACTGGCTCAAGTACGTCTACCAGGGCGGCAAACAGCGGCAGTTGACCGTGCGGGCGCTGGCGACCGGCTGCCTGATCGGCGGCGTGATGTCGATCTCCAACCTCTACGTCGGCCTGAAGATTGGCTGGGGCCTGGGCGTGGCGATCACCGCCGCGGTGCTGGCTTTCGCGTTCTTCACGGCGTGGGAGAAGCTGTTTGGCACGAGCAAGGAACGGCACTTCACGCTGCTGGAAAACAACACGATGCAGACCGCGGCATCGGCGGCGGGCTACATGTCGTCGGCGGGCCTGGTGTCGGCGATTCCGGCGCTGACGATGGTGTCCGAAGGCAAGTTCGTGCTGACCCTGCCGCAGACGATTGTCTGGCTCACGGCGATTTCTCTGCTCGGCATCGTCGCGGCCATTCCGGTCAAGCGCAAGCTCATCAATCAGGAAAGATTGCGTTTTCCATCGGGTATCGCGGCGGCAGAGACGCTGCGGTCCCTGCACGGTGAAGGTGCGGAGGGCGTCATCAAGGGCCGTTCCTTGGCCATTGGCGGCGTCATCGGCGGCTTGCTGGCGTTGGCCCGCGACGGCCTGAAGCTGTTCCCCGACAAGTTCGCCACGTTCGGCGCGGTGGCGCTCAAGCGTTCCGCGTACTTTGACCCGTCGCTCGTGATGATCGGCGCCGGCGCGCTCATGGGCCTCCGCGTGACGTTCTGGATGTTCGCCGCCGGCCTCCTGTCGCGCTACTTCGCCGCGGATTGGCTGTTCCAGGCCGGCTTCATCGATTGCGGCAAGCTCGCGCCCGGCGCGGTCTGCACGGCGGACGCGATTCCCTACGGCGTCATCAACAAGTGGACGCTGTGGCCCGGCGTGGCGCTGATGGTCACGCACTCGCTGGTCACGCTGGCGCTGCAGGCGCCCCGGATGATCCAGGGGTTCACCAAGACGCTGTCGGCCCAGGGCGGCGAAGGCCAAGCCGAGATTGGCGAATTGGCGGCGGTTGAAGTGCCCAATTCCTGGTTCGCTGGCGGACTGGCGGTCGTCGGCACCGCGTGCGTGGCGCTGCAGTACTTCTGGTTTGACATCCCGATCGCGCTTGGCGTGCTCGCGGTGTTCCTCTCGCTCGTGCTGGCGTTCGTCGCGGCGCGTTCAACCGGTGAAACGGACACCAATCCGACCGGCGCGATGGGCAAAGTCACGCAGCTCACCTTTGGCGCGGTCATGCCCGGGCAGATCTACGCCAACCTGCTCGCGGCCAACGTCACGGCGGGTGCGGCGAGCCATGCGGGCGATCTGCTGACCGACATGAAAGCCGGCTATCTCGTCGGCGCGCGGCCGCGCTATCAGGTCGTGGCCCAGGTGTTCGGCGTGCTGGTCGGCGCGGTGTTCGCCTCGATTGCCTACTCGGTGCTGGTCAAGCCCGAGCAGTTGGGCGGCGAGCAGTGGCCAGCGCCCGCGGCTGTCGTGTGGAAGTCCGTGGCGGAGCTGCTGAGCAAGGGCATCCACAACATGGAATGGCACAAGCTGCGTGCGCTGCAGATCGCCGCGGCGATTGGCGCCTTCCTCGCGCTCGTGGAAACCGTGCTGCCGGCGAAGATTCGCAAATGGCTGCCGTCCGTCAACGGCGTGGGCATCGCGATGAC
>CAINLT010000478.1 GCA_903850505.1 uncultured Myxococcales bacterium
ACGGCGTTTCCTGGCATTGGAACGTCCAGCCGCCGGGTGGCAAGGAGCCCTTTGGCCGCACGCAGCTGCGCCTGGACAACTCCGCTGGCGTCGACATTACCGTGGAGGCGTGGGATGCGGCCGCCAAGGCGCGCGGCCTGACCGCGATGGGGTCGTTCTCCGCCGAGGTCGACATCCGCGAAGACGGCTTGCGTGTGCGCGCGTTGCAGGCGCCCGTGCTCGCTGAGCCGGACGACAGCGCGTGGAAAGGCGTCCAGGTTGTCGTCGTCAAGCAACTGCCCGCGGAGTCGATGTTCCACGGATTGCGCGGCGATCTCGTCAAGGACCTGCGCAAGAACGTCAAGCCGGGCTGCCGTGTGGCGCAACTGCTCGGCATCAGCCCGGACGAACCGGAAGCGACAAGTGGCGAAGTGCGCCGCGGCGGCCAAATTGTCGTCGCCGTACGCCCTTGCCCGTGACCGCGGTGCGTGACGCTTTCGCCCGCCATTTCAGCTGATTGTCCCCAGCCGACTGCCGTGCCGGTTGGAGGCGCCTGACCCGCGTGGTAGCCTGCCTCCAAGGCAGCGCCAAACGCACACGAGCCGCCAGGGGATCTCATGCCGCGCATCACGTTTTGTGCCATCGAGCCACGGATCACCCACGGCGTGTACAATCCCTTCTCCCAAGGGATTCGCCAGTTGCGCGCGGCGATCGAGCACGCTCCGGACCTGACGGACTGGGAAGTGCGGTTCCTCGATTCTGAGAGCAAGGACGTCGACGAGTGGGTGACCAAGCTGCTGGCGGAGCGCGCGGACGTCATCGGTTTCTCCTGCTTCGTCTGGTCGTTCGCGACGTTCGTGAGCGTGGCGGAGCGGATGCGCCAGGCGCAGCCCAACGTTCGGCTGCTGTTTGGCGGGCCGGCGGCGCGGACCGTCATGTTCAAGATGCCGGCCTTCCGCGGCCGCGAGCGCGCGCTGGACGCGATGGTGGCGGGTGAAGGCGAGTGGAGCATCGTCTCCCTCCTGCAGCAAAAGACGTGGGATCTGAAGGCGCTGACGGCGATTCCCGGCGTGTACGTGCCGACCGCGGATGGCTGGAAAGGTGGCCTGCCGCAGCGCGCAGATCGGCCGCTGGATGAGCTGCCGTCGGCGATCCTCGCGGGCCTCTGCGACGTTCACCGCACCGCGACGATGGAGCGGTTCCGCGGCTGTCCGATGTCCTGCGCGTTCTGCCAGTGGGGCGATCTGACGACGCCGCATCGCGTCTTCAGCGAAGAGCGGATGCGCGCCGAACTGAGCTACCTCAAAGAGCGCAACGTCAAGACGTTCAACCTCGTGGACGCGGGACTGAATCTAAACTCCAAGGCGTTCCGCAATTTCGCCAACGCGGAGGCGGACGTCGGCCTCTTCCGCGAGACCCGGCTGTACGGCAGCATCTATCCGTCCATCGTCAACGACGAGCACCTGGAGTTCCTGTCGCGCTGCAAGTCGCCCGTCATGGACGTGGGCGTGCAGTCGTTCAACCCCGACGCGCTGGCGGCGATGGACAGGCCGTTTCGCGAGGAGCGTTTTGAGACCGTGATGCGCAACCTGATGCAGGTGTGCAACCCGGAGCCGGAGCTGATCTTCGGCCTTCCGGGCGACAATCCGCGGGCGTTCAAGGAAGGCGTGCTGCGGCTGATGAAGGTCGGTTGTCGCGTGCGGATTTTCCATTGTCTCGTGCTGCCGGACGCGCTCATGAGCCGCGCCAAGCCGGAGCACCAACTGGAGTGGGATCCGGAGACGCTGCTCGTGACGTCCGCCGCTGGCTGGTCGCCGCAGGATCTCGCGGAAACGCGCAAGTGGCTGGACCAGATGATGGTGGGCAACGCCGGCGAGGCGTCGGGCAACACGTGGACGTTGGAAATTCCGGGGGACGGCACGCGCTCCGCCTCGCCGCAGCTCCGGCCGATGCGTGTGACCGACGAGAGCCTCTCCGCGCGGCTGCAGCCCAACGTGAGCCTCGCGTCGACGGGGACGTGGACGGTGACGGAGACCGGCTTCACGGACGCCGGGATGCGCGTCAAGCTGCACGCAGCGAACGTCGATTTTCACGTTGACCTGATCGACGCCGCGCGCGCCAAGCAGTCGTACAAGATCCTGGATGGCGTCGCGGTCAGCTATCGCACCAAGGATGGCGCGCAGTTGGATCCCGAGGACGTCCGCACGCTGGACCGGATCCTGCCGCAGCTGGTGGAGGGAATCGCGCCCGCGTTGCGCGCCCAGCCGATCGCGCCCGCGAGCGCGCACCTGCGGTCGTCCGCGCCCGAGACGCCACACGCGAAGGTTCCGCCGACGCGCGAGGCGCTAACCGACGCATGGCAGCAGCACGGCCTGCTCGTGCTGGAGAAAGTGGTGCCGCTCGACGTGTGCGCGCAGGTCACGGACGTGTTGAATCGCCACGTGATCGCCGCGGCTGAACGGGAACGGCAGACGCCGTGGCCGGAGAACTTCGCCGATCGGTTGCGCGCGTCGGCGAATTCCGTCGTGCCGTTCTGGGACCCAACGGTTCCGGCGGATCGGCCACCGGTCGAGCGGCTGATGCGGCTGGGCCACCAGCTGCACCAAATCCCGGAGATCGCCGCGCTGTTCCGCCGACCGGAGATCGCCGGCACGCTCGGCGTGGTGTTGCGTGCGCCGGTGCTGGTGAATGCTGTGCTGATCGACAAAGTGCCGGGCGGGTCAGTGCAGTTTGGCCTGCATCAGGACAGTTGGTATCTGCTGTCGGAGCCGGAGTCGCTGGTGTCGATGCAGATCGCCCTGGACGACACCGACGAGGAGAACGGCTGCCTGCACCTGCTGGCGACGAGCCCCACGGAGATCGTGACGACGCGCGCGATCCTGACGGAAAATGGCTGGTCCGTGGGCCCGGAACGGCACCCGGCGCCGCCGGAAGGGTCAGCGCCAGCCCTGCCGATGTCGCGCGGCAGCGTGCTGATGTACACGGGGCGGACCTGGCACGCGTCGTACCCGAACCGCTCAGCGCGCCACCGCCGCGTCGTGGTGGCGCAGTTCATCGACGCGTCGAGCACGTGGCGACCGGACAATTGGCTGCCGGAGCCGCCAGGCGGTTTCCCGCGCTGGCCGTAGGCGACCGGCTCAGGTCTCCGCGAGAATCGCTTCCACCGGCATCGGCTGCAGCGCCTTCGCAGCCAACTTCGCCAGCGTTTCTCCGCGCTTGCCCATGGCCTTCGCCGCGGCCTTGACCCGCTTGGGATGCGGCGCGCCGGCCAGATCCCGCCGTTTCAGCGCCTTCTGGATATTGAGCGTGTCGCGCACCAGCGCTTCGTCAAGGTTCAGGCGCTTGGCGATCTTGGCGGCGCCGAACTTAACAAACGTCAACTGATTATGCGTCAACTCGCCGACCAATTCAGCAATCTGTTCATGGGCCTGCCGGAACGGCACGCCGGAGCTCACGAGCGCGTCCGCCAAATCCGTCGCCAGCAGGAAGCCTTTATCCAGCGCGTTCAAGAGGTTGCGCTTCTGCCAATGCGCCCGCGCCAGCATGTCCGCCGTCGCCGTCAGGCAGTCGTGCCACGTGCCGAGCGCATCAAACAGCGGCTCCTTGTCCTCCTGCATGTCCTTGTTGTACGCCAGCGGCAGGCCTTTGAGCACCACGAGCAGCCCGACGAGGTCGCCAATCACGCGCCCTGCCTTGCCGCGCACCAGCTCCGCCATGTCGGGATTCTTCTTCTGCGGCATCAGCGAACTGCCGGTCGTGAACGCGTCAGGCAGGCGCACAAAGCCGAATTCCGCGCTCGTGAAGAGCACAAGTTCCTCGCCAATGCGGGACAGGTGCACGCTGCCCAGCGCGGCGGCGGCCATCGCCTCGACGAGATGGTCGCGGTCCGCCACGGCATCCAGCGAGTTGCCGCTGATGCGCGAGAAACCGAGCAAATCCGCGACTTTCTGCCGGTCGATCGGCAGCGTCGTGCCCGCCAGCGCGCCGGAGCCAAGTGGACAAACATCAATACGCTTCTGGACATCCAGCAAACGCTCGGCATCGCGCGCGATCGCCTCCGCGTGCGCCAGCAGGTGGTGGCCGACCGTCACTGGCTGCGCCCGCTGCATATGCGTGTAGCCCGGCATTGGCCAATCCGCGTGCAGGGTTGCCTGCTGCGACAGCACGTCGATCAGCCGTGCCAGGGCCGCGCCGATCTCCGCCAGCTTGCGGCGCATCCATAGACGTTCATCCAGCGCGACCTGATCATTTCGCGACCGTGCGGTATGCAAACGTCCAGCGGGCGCGCCAATCCGATCGCGCAGCGTCGCCTCGACGTTCATGTGCACGTCCTCGCGCTCCATCCGCCAGTCAAAGCGCCCGGCTTCCACGTCCGCGAGAATCTCGCGCAGGCCGCGCACGATCGCGACATGCTCGTCTTTGCTCAGGATCTTCTGGTCGCGCAGCATCGTCGCGTGCGCCACGGAGCCGAGGATATCCTCGCGCGCGAGCACCTGGTCATACGCCACGGACGCGTTCATGCGCGCTACCAGCGGGTGCGTCGCCTCTTCATAGCCGCCGCCCCACAGGCGATCGCCTTTCGTACTCATACGCTTGCCTCAAATTGTCGGTTGTCTATTCGTCCCACGGGGCGGCGTCGCCGTCGCCATCGCCCGCCATCGCCTGCCGCAACTGGTCGAGTTCTTTGGCGAGCCGCGTGATCACCGCGTCCTGCTCGCGCACCACATCGTCGAGCGCTTCCAGCAGCGCCTGTTGTTCCATGTAGCGCAGTTCCATTTCCATCAGCCGCTCAGCCAATCCTGCCAGCTCATCGCGGCTCATGCGAGGAGGCCAACAGCTGCGGCGACGGTCAACGGGATCGCGAAGTTGTCGTCCACCGGCTCGCAGTAGACTTCCGTGACCGCGCCGATCAGCGACGCCCACGCGCTCAGCGCCCACACGCGCCAGGTTGGCATCCCGATCAGCTCAGCGTGCGGCGTCAGGAGCAGGAATGCGCCTAGCACCGCCGTCGAGACGCCGATGAAGCCGAGCATCCCTTCCAGCGACTTGTGACCGCGCATCTTGTGACGGCCAAAGCGCTTGCCGAGGATCGCCGCCGCAGGATCGCCAACGCCGAGCGCGATTACGCCACAGATGCACGCGAGGGGACTGAAGCTCCAGACCATGATGAACAGCGCGATGCCGTACCACGTGCCGGAGTTGATGCGGTAGGCCTCGATCGGCCGCGCGATGGCGCCGAACATCTTGTCGACCATGAACTGGTTGATCTTCGGATGGATCCGGCGCATCGCCTCCATCGTGACCATGCACGCCGTGTAGATGCCGCAGACCCAGAGCACCAGCGTGCGATCCGGGAACGCCGTGTACATCGCCGCGCCGAGGAAGCCGCTGGAGATGTGGTAGGCGTTGCGCGTGTAGTTGCGCGGCTTCAGCGTCGGCAGATCCACGCCCTGGATCGTCGCCTTTTCGCGCAGCAGCTTGGCCAGCGTCTCGTATTGCCGTCCGGCGCGCAGCGTCAGCGCCTTGAGCGACCGCCCCTCGCCCGCCGCCGTTCGCAGCAGCTCCAGGCGCGCGGCGATCTTCGCGAGCACTTCCGCGGTCGTCGGCTGGTTCTGGCGCATCTCCGCGGCGTAGTTCCGGGCGCGTTCGGCCATTTGCCGCATCTGCTCCAGCTTGGGCGACGCCTGCCCCGCACGCGCGCGCCGCGCATCCTGCAGGTCCGCGAGGAGGTGGTGCAGTTCCAGCGCCAGCGAGACGACCGGATCGCCGCTGATCCCGTTGGGGCTCATGGAAGTGTGCTGGGCAAAAGCAATCATGGCGCTCAGCTCGTTGTGGACGTCAGTCCGCTAGACAGCATCGATGCGAATGGCAATCGCCGTCACATTGTCTTTGCCGCCGTTCACGCAGGCGGTCTGGATCAGCTCGCTCACCATTTCCGGCAGATTGCTCTGCGTTTTCGACATGATCTGCAGGATCTGCGGATCCGTCACTTCACCCGACAGGCCATCGCTGCACAGCATGTACACGTCGCCGACTTGCGGCTGATCGCGCTGCAGGTCGACCTTGACGTCTTCTTTCAAGCCGCAGGCGCGGACGATGATGTTCTTGTGCGGAAAATTCGCCTGTTCTTCAGCAGTCAGCGTCGCGATCTTCAAGTAATCGTTCAGCAGCGAATGGTCTTCCGTGACCTGCTTCAACTCAGTACCGCGCAGGCGGTAGCACCGCGAGTCGCCCACGTGCGCGATGGTCGCCTTCTCCGAATCGAAGTGGATCGCGACGACCGTGGTGCCCATGTTCTTGTAGCGCGAGTCCGAGTGGCCGCGCTCCCAAATCGTGTAGTTGCACCAGCGGATGCCGGCGTTGAGCATGTTCTCGGATTCCGACAAGCCCCGCTCTTCGCGGCCAGGCCACGTGGCAGAAACGTCGTTGGCAACGCGGGTGTAGTACTCGCGCATGGTCTCCACGACCATCGCGCTCGCCACTTCTCCGCACGCATGGCCGCCCATGCCGTCTGCGACTACAAAAAGCCCAACGTCGTCCATAACGAGGAGGTTGTCCTCGTTATGCGTCCGTTTGCGGCCGACGTTGGTTTCGCCGGCACTGGAAAGACGAATGGCCAATCAGCACCTATCCTGCAGCAGACCCACAGCGAATGTAACGAGCGCCAGCACATGCGTCAACGAAGGCGCACGCGAATTCCCGGTCGGCGCGGCTAGAGCTCGTAGACTTCGATGTCGTCAAAGCGGACATCGCTCGCCCAGTTGTTGAAGCCAAAGAAGTTGCCGTCAATCGGCGTCGGGTCGTCGTAGGCGACCATGAACTTGCCGTCGATGTACCAGCGGACCACGTTGTCGGTGCGGATGACCGTCCAGGTGTACGTGCGCCCTGCCTCGACCTTGGCCGGTTCGCTTTGGTTGCGGCGATTTGGCTCATGTTCGCCGTGCCGCGCGATCGCGTTGGTCGTGTTGTTCCAGCCGCCAAAGATGATCGAGTAGCCCTGCTCGTGGCGCGGCTCGGTGTTGAAGATCTCGCACTTGGTGTCGCCAACCGCCGTCATCGACCGCGACTTGAACACCACGCGCGTCTTCTTGGGCAGCGGCCTTACCAGCCACGCGCCCTGATTGCGCAGATCGTCGTTGGCGACCTTCTCCGCTTTCAGCCAGCCATCGACGATGTGCCATTCCCCCGCCTGCGGCGCATTCCAGTCCGGACCGAGGTCCGCACGCTCAAAATGCTCCTCAAAAACCAGCTTGCCGCCGGTCAGGCCATCGGTGCGCGCGGCCTGCTTGGCCTGGGGATCTTCAGCGGGCGTTTCCTTGCTCGTCTCAACCTTCGCGGCCTTGCGCGCGGGGCGCGGCGGCGGCGGATCAGGCGGCGTACACGCCGAAACGAGAGCGAGGATCGCGGCAAATGGCACAAGCTTCTGCATCAGTTTCCCTGGTTACGCGCTTTGATGTGGCTGAGTTCGTCGCTCGTGGAGCGCAGGCGCGCGTTGAGCATGCGCACGAGGCCCCAGAGCAGCTTCACCGCCGTCTGTTCCTCGCTGAGCAGGCCAAAGAACGCGTCGCGTTCGATGACCAGAACGGACATGGCGGTCTTGGAACGCACGGTCGCAGAGCGCGGCGCGCGTTCAATGAGGCTCATCTCGCCGATGTGCTGGCCCGGCTGCAGCTCGGCGATGGTCACGCCGTCGCCCTTGAGCACGGTCGCGGCGCCTTCGAGGATGATGAACAGGCTCTCGCCAAACTCGCCTTCCGTGCACAGCTCCGTGCCTGGCTTGACGACGCGCTCGGTCGCGATGCCGGCGACGCGGATGACGTCGGCGTACGGCAAGTAGCGGAACATGGAGACGCCCTGCAGCGCTTCCAGACGGCGACGGACCAGCATCGCGCGGTCGGTGGACTGATCGTCCAGGACGTCGAGCACGATCGCGGTCGCGTTGTCGGGCGCCCCGCGCTGGAGCGCCGCCTCGATCAGGTCATCCGCCACTTCTTCCACGGTGCCGCGCGGCACCACGACTTGCATCTGGTCGTCGCCCAGGACGCCGTGAATGCCGTCGCTGCACAGGATGAAGCGGTCACCGGGGATCAGCTCCAGGTCGATCGAATCGACGCGCGCCGAATCGAGCACGCCCAGCGCCCGCGACAACGCCTCCGTGAACGCTTGGCCAATCTGCCCGCGCTCCGGACCGCGACCGCGCCGCTTCATGTCATTCATCACGCTGTGGTCTTCCGTCAGCGGATGCATCACGCCCTGCCGCACCAGATAGACCCGCGAATCGCCGACGTGGGCAATGAACGCATGGCCGCCAGCGACGAGCAGCGTCACATTCGTCGTCGCCATGCCGTTGAAGTCCGGATTCACGGCTGCGGCGCGCCGCACTGCCGCGCTCGCCGTGCTGATCGCCGTTTCCAACATCGTGCCGAGATCCCGCCGCGTGGCCGTCCCGGCGTTGCCGGCAAAATCGCGAATTAAGTTACGGGACTTGGCGACTTCCGCGGCGATGTGCTCGCACGCGATCCGACTGGCTTCCGAGCCGCCCGCGCGACCGCCCACGCCGTCGCAGACGATGAAGAGCTGCAGCTGCGGGTCGATGAAGTGGCTGTCTTCATTCTGGCGGCGAACCAGACCGACGTCCGTACGACCTGCGTGCTTGACCTGCATGGCGACTCCTTTCATCAGGCGTAGGGCGCAGATGGTAAACCGATTCACGCGAGGACGGCAACGCGGCCCGTGCGCGGCGACAGGCGTAGTCAGAAGCGCGACGTCCACTGCGCCAGGATCTGGCTGGCCACGTCCTTGCCGACGATCGCCTTGACGCTGTCCGCTGGCAGGAAGATGCCCGCGCCGACGAAGATTTCCGATGACCGCAGCAGTTGCCACCGCGCCAGCAGGTCCAGTTCCGTGCCGAGCATCCGCCAGCCGCCGTCGCCCGTCAGCGTCGGATTGCCAAACCCGGGCAGCGGCGCGTTGTCGCGACTTGCCGACACGCGGCCGTTCAGGTCAAGCGCCAGCGTCGGCGCCGCTTGCCAGCGAATCCGCCCGCCGTTTTGCAGCAGGTTGGTCTGCTTGAACAGCTGCAGCAGGCCGACGACCTGATCGAGCGACGGGTAGAGCGGCCGCCACGCCGTCGCGGTCTGGACGTTGCCGGTCGGCGTCGGCGCGCCGGAATAGAACTGCATGAACGGCGCGAAGCTGATGCTGCCGCGGCCAACGGGAACGTGGCCGGCGACTTCGCCAAAAAACGCGCTGCCGATGAGACTTTGCCGATCGCCGTGGCCGGCTTTGTCCTCGGCGCCCACTTGCAGCGACGCTTCGATTTCGCCGGACAACCAGTGCGCCGGGTGCCAGTCGAGGCGCGTGCCCATCGTCGTGAGGTAGGCGTGGCCGTTCGCGGTCCCGTCGACGAGATAGAGCACGTACAGCTCCGCGCGGAGGTGCTCGTGCGGCTGACCGGTCATGTAGGCGCCAAAGAGGTTGCGATCCTGATCGGGCTCCGTGCTGTTGCGGCGCAACTTGACGGCGATGAGGTCGATGTCCAGGTATTTCTGGTAGCTCATCCGCACGCGGACGCCGTCAAAGACGTTGCTCGCAGCCTGGAAGTCGTAGGCGCCGATCATGCGTCCGGCGCCGTAGTCGAGCACCATGCGCCCCATTTCCGCCGACAGCCACTTGAGCGTCGGCGCCTGGAGCCGCACGACGGCCTGTTGCAGACCGACCTGCGGCAACTGCGACGTGCCGGGATCCGAGTCGCCAAACGCCCCGGACGCCTGGAACTGCACATGCGCGTCGACGGGACCTTGGGCAAACGCCGCGCCGAGACGCTCGCGGTGAAAAACCGAGCTGCGCACGACGTCCGCGCCCGGCTCCAGCGCGCTCAGGTGATGCGGCGCCGACGCGCGGACGCGAACCTCGGCATCCAGCGCGGTGTGCGCGGCCAGATCGTCGGCATTCGCCAGCCGAAGCGGCGTGAGATCGTCGTGTCCGGTTTGGGTCACATCGGCCAGCAACCCGGCGAGCCCCTGCTCCGAGACGAGCGACGTGGCACTGCGGGGCAGCGGCACGTCCGCACGGACAGGCGTCGCGAGAAGCGAAAACGCCACAAACAGCGACGCCGACGCAAGCAGCTGGGCGGCTGAAGGTCGGCGCAGAGGTGGCGCGCACAATGGATTCATCGTTTGGTGCCGGAGGAGGGACTTGAACCCTCACGGGCGTTAAGCCCAACGGATTTTGAGTCCGTCGCGTCTACCATTTCACCACTCCGGCGTGAGTGCCTGCCCCGCGCGGCAAACCTGCCGTTTGGAACATCCAGACCCGACCGACGCTGCGTCGGGTCTGAGGCGAGACAATCGTTCGAGTGGGCCCCAATGTCAAGTCCGCAGCAAACCTGTTTCGGCGGCGCACGGGCTGTGGCATGCTGCGCGGCATGAACATGAACACCCCATCCCTCGCGATTCGCAACGCCCAAGTCGTCCTGCCGACGGGCATCACAGCAACGGACATCGGCATCCGGGACGGCAAGATTGTCGAACTGGCACGGCCACTTACCGGCACTTACCAAGATTCGATCGACGCGCGCGGCCTGACGGCGTTGCCGGGCGTCATCGACACGCAAGTGCACTTCCGCGAGCCCGGACTCGAGCACAAGGAAGACCTGGCGAGCGGGTCGCTGGCGGCGATCGCTGGCGGCGTGACGACGTTCTTTGAGATGCCCAACACCAAACCCAATACGACGACTCGGGAATTGCTGCTGGACAAGCTGGCGCGGGCATCCGGTCGGGCGTGGGCCGATCACGCGTTCTTCCTGGGGGCGACGACGGAGAACGCCGCGCTGCTGGCAAGTTGCGAGGATTTGCCCGGCTTTGCCGGCGTGAAAATCTTCATGGGCAGCTCCACGGGTACGCTGCTGGTGCCCGACGACGATCATCTGCGCGCGGCGCTGCAGACCGGCAAACGCCGGGTGGCGGTCCATGCGGAGGACGAACCGCGGCTGCGCATGCTCGCTGAGACCGTGCCGGCGACGCGGCCGCAGGATCATCCGCTGCGGCGTGACGTCGAGACCGCGCGGCTGGCCGTGGCGCGGCTGCTGGATCTGGTGGCCGAAACGGAGCGCCACGTGCACGTGCTGCACATCAACTCGGCCGACGAACTGGACGTGATGCGGCACCACCCCGCGCGCCGATTCGTGACGGCTGAAGTGACGCCGCAGCACCTCACCCTCCACGCGCCGGAGTGCTATGACCGTCTGGGCAACCTCGCGGTGATGAATCCGCCGATTCGCGAGGAACGCCACCGTCTGGCCCTGTGGGCGGCGCTGCGCGATGGCACGCTGACCTGCATTGGCTCCGACCATGCGCCGCATACGCTCGAGGAGAAGGCCAAGCCGTACGCATCGGCGCCGTCCGGCATGCCGGGCGTGCAGACGACCCTGCCGTTGCTGCTGAACGAGCATGCCGAAGGCCGCGTCTCGCTTCAGGAAATCGCGCTGTGGACGGCGCAGCGGCCCGCGGAAATCTACCAGATCGCCGGCAAGGGCACGCTGGCGGTGGGTATGGATGCGGACATCGCGCTGTGCGACTTGCAAAAGCTCCACGCGCTGGAGGAGCGGGAAATTCGCTCGCGCTGTGGCTGGAGTCCGTGGACGGGGATCCCGATGCGCGGGTGGCCGGTGATGACGGTCCTGCGCGGGAGCGTGGTGTTTCGCGATGGCGAGCCCGTGGGGACGCCCATCGGCAAGCCGGCGACGTGCGGCGACCCCATCAGCAACGTCGGAAAGTAGCGCGTTTCTTGGCGTTGCCTCTGGCGAATGGCCCGGCTCAGCCCAATCCGTTACCCAGCCACGCCAGTCCCGATCTGGCACGTCACGCCCGTGCCGCCAAGACCGCAATATCCCCACGGATTCTTGTGCAGGTACTGCTGATGTTCATCCTCGGCGTAGTAGAACGGCCCCGCGAGCGCGATTTCAGTCGTGATCCGCCCAAGTCCCGCCGCGCGCAACGCCGTTTGATACGCGTCCCGGCTCGCCAGCGCCGCCGCCAACTGCTCCGCGTCCGCGCAGTAGATCGCTGAGCGGTACTGCGTCCCGATGTCCCCGCCCTGCCGGTTGCCCTGCGTCGGGTCGTGGTTTTCCCAAAACGTCTGCAGGAGCTGGCCAAACGAGACCTGCGTCGGATCGAACACGACCTGGACGATTTCCGTGTGACCCGTACGGCCGGTGCACGACTCACGGTAGGTCGGATTGACGGTGAAGCCGCCAGCGAAGCCGACTGCCGTGCCAATCACGCCCGGCGTCTGCCAGAACTTGCGCTCAGCGCCCCAGTAGCAGCCCATCCCGAACCAGGCGATTTGGCTGCCGGCGGGGAACGGCGCGCGCATGGGCGCGTCGAGGACTGCGTGTCGGGCTGCGACGGCCATGGTGGTCGTACGACCCGGCAACGCTTCCTCGCGCGTTGGCATGCCCAGTTTCGCGTCCGCAAATCCCATCAAAACCTCACGCGATCGATTGCACGCGGTCGGAATTCGTGGCCGCGACGGTCGTCAGCCCAATGCGCTGGCTGGCCGCGGCGACGATGGCCCGCAGGAGGTCGGAATAGCTCCAGTTGGCCCATTGCGCCATCAAATTCAGCTTGCCGTCCCAGCACCAGCCGGGATTCGGGTTGACTTCCAGCAACTTGATCTCGCCATCCGCCGCGGTGCGGAAGTCAAAGCGCGCGTAGTCCCGACAGCCCAGCCGCTCAAACAGCCGGGCCGACCACTGCACCAAACGCTGCCGTTGCCCGTGCTCCAACTGCGCTTGGGCAAAGCGGATGTCCGTCCAGTACGGCGATTCCGGGTGCCACTTGCTCTCGTAGCCGAGGATCTGCGGCGCGCCGGCGGGCAGCGCGCTGTAGTCGACTTCCAGGATCGGCAGCGGCTGCAGGTCAAAGCCCGGATTGCCGATGAGCGCGACCGAATACTCCGTGCCCGGCATGAACTCCTGGACGATGAGCCCGCGATCGGGCAGCTCCGCGCGCAGTTCGCGAATCCGCTGGCGCATCTCCGTCGCGTTGTGCACGACCGCCGCGACCGGAATCCCCAGGCTGCCGTCGCCGATGTTCGGCTTGACGATCGCCGGAAAGGCCAGCGCCGGCGCGGGATCCGGATCGCTCTGCGCCACGTACGCCTCGCGCGGCACCGGCACGCCCATGGACGCCGCGATCGCGCGCACATGCGCCTTGTCCGCGCACAAGCCCAGGCACGCAGGCGCCGCGCCCGTGTACGGCCGACCAAACACTTCCAGCAGCGCCGGCACGTGCAACTCCAGCGCCGGATCGTTGCGCAGGCCTTCATCGCAGAAATTCACCACCAAGTCCGCGTCGTCCTCGGCCAGCACTTTGGCCAGCTGCGCGTGGCGATCGATGTACCGCACCGACACATCCGGCCAATCCGCCAGCACGCGCTTCAGGCGATCAATCGTGTCAAGGTCTTCCGCGTTGAACGTGCCATCGCGCTTCACCGGGTCCGGCAGCCGCGGGTCGCCCAGCAGCACTGTCAGACGCTGTTTGGTCACGCCGGCTTGCGCCAACGCCTGAGCACGCTCCGCCACGCGCGCGGTCACGAAGACGCGATGCGCCATCATGCCCAGATCCTGATCGCGCGACGACGCCGCTTCCAGGACATCGTGCTCGGCGATCGCGCAGAAGCCCGCGCGGGTCAGCAAGTCGGCGACCTGCTGGCGATCGTAGAGCCGTTCCGCGTAAAACTGGTCCACCAGGATGCCGCGCGTCGCGTGGACAATCACTTCACGGCAGACCAGCCGCTGGCCATCTGCCGACAACTGCCGCTCGCGGACCACAAGCTCCTGGCCGTTCAGCCATTCCCAGGAGCGCGGCTCGTAGTTGCGCCGCACCCAGTCGCCGTCCGTCAGGTCCATCGCCAGCGTGCCGCCGACCTTGAGGGCGCGCCGCACGCCGTCCAGCACGACCAAATCGTCGTCCGCATGCTGAAAGTAGCCAAAGCTGTTGCCCATCATCGCCACGCAGTCCAGCTGGCCCGGCGGCAGCTTGAGCTTGCGCGCCTCGCCCAGCGTGAACCGCACCGGCAAACTGCCCTGCTTCGCCCGCCGCCGCGCCACGGTCAGCAGGTACCGCGACTGATCGATGCCTTGGGCGTACTGAAACCCGCGCGTCGCCAGCTCCAGCGTGTGCCGCCCCTGGCCGCAGCACAGGTCCAGGATCTTGTCGCCCGCCTGCAGCTCCGCCGCGCGCACCAGCAGATCAACCTCAGCCGTCGTGTTGTCCGCGTTCTCGACGACGTCGCCGTCCGTCTTCAGGTAGTTGGCGTTGAACAGCGTCCGCCACCACTCGTCGGGCAAGTGCGGTTCCAAATCAGGCAGCGGGCCAAGCGTGCGTTGGCGATGCGACAGGGGGCGCGACATTTGGACTCCAAATGAAACAGGTACAAGTTGTTGCCGGACGCGGACGGACTACAGCACTTCGCCAAACCACATCGGCTGCGTGTCGGTCGGGTCGCCGTTGTAGTTGATCGTCACTTCTTCGCCCGCGGCAATATCGCGCAAGGCCACGAATTCCACTTCATTGGTCTCGATGTGCTTCACGTACACGGCAGCCGGCGCGTAGCTGTGGTTGTACAGCGAGCCAAAGCCAAGCGCGAACGCGGCGTGCTGCGACTCCGAGCCCCACGAATAGCAGTAGTGGAAGAACACGGTCTGCTCAATGTGCGGCCACTGTTCGGCCGGGATGAACAGAACGGGCGTGCGCTCGATCGTATCGCCCTTGGCGATCGCCGTGTCCGTGATGACACCGCGGCCTTTTCCTGGAGTATTCACAGCTTGCAGCATCAGTGGGATCCTCTCGATCGGGTTCTTCAGTCGTCAACGAGGCGATAGCCTTCGATGCGGCCCTGACAGTTGGCCGTGCGACAGGCACAGTCAAAGCTCCAACGCGCGTCCCAGAAGAACGATTCAGGGCTCGCAACGAATTCGCTGCGACGGGCGTTGTTGTAGCTGATGGCGAACTCAGCGCCGGCGGGCACGGGCGCGATCGTCACGATGTTCAGGTCGTCGTCCACGGTGCAGTTGGGCGTGCAGGCGTGGTTGACGTAGCGCGCATCGCTGTGCGGAATCAGCCAGTGGGTGTCGTCGATCAGCAGCGCGTGGCGCACCTCTGACTCAGGCACCGCGTCCCACAAGACGAGCGCGCCCTCAAAGCGGGCGACAGCAACGCCGGCCGGCACATCGACAGCAGCAACCAATGATTTTCCGTAAGCATTTTCAGTTACGCGGGCGAGCGACACGGGCATCTCCACAAACAGCCGTGCGCGGTGTACACAACCCTAGCGCCAACGGCAAGTTGTAAGCTTGTGTGGCCACATCTTCTGGTGCGTCAACAGGGTCCGCGCCGGTGGCTTGCTCCACGCCGCCGCGCGTGGCACCGTGAGGATCCCGGGAGCCCAACGCATGAGCGACGCCAATACCAGCAAGACGCCGCGCACCTGCCCATCGTGCGGCGCGTCAACGGATTTGCGCTTCTGCCCGGCGGACGGCACCGCGACCGTGGAAGGCCGCGCGCTGTTCGCCGACCCGACAGTCCTGCGCGCTGGCGACGTGGTGAACGGCCGCTACCGCATCACTGAGCTGATCGGCCGCGGCGGTTTTGGC
>CAINLT010000479.1 GCA_903850505.1 uncultured Myxococcales bacterium
GCCACCCAGCGATGCGCGCGAGCGCAGAGCCGAGCATCTTCCGTTCACCAGCGATGCGCGCGAGAGCGCAGAGCCGCTCATCTCCCGCCGCCGAGCGATGCGCGAAAGCGCAGAGCCCACCAATCCCCAGCAAGCGCCAAGCCAAAAAAACCAACTTCCCAACAACGCCCTTCCCAAGCGAGCACCCCGCGCGAAGCGCGTCGGGTAAGCGCAGCTCACCCTGCGCCGCCGTGCCCCCCAACCGGCACCAAGCGGGGCCGAGCACTGCGCGAAGCGCAAGCGCAGGCCAGCGTGAACACTTCCACCCTCCCCACCAACAGGTGCCCGAGCCAAGGAAAGGGGAGTCCGAGGGGAAAACCTGCCGCAGGCTGGTTTTCCCCTCGGATCGCGAAAGTCATATTGAAAAAACTCACCAAACAAGCTCGCGCACCATCACGCCCCAACCCCAGCCCGCGCGCCAGCGCAAACGAAGGCCCCGAGCGCAGCTCCGCCTAGTGCGCCTTGCCGTTGAGTTCATACCCCGTCACGGTCTTCGCCGCGCCCGCGCCCACCGGCAGGAACGTCACGCGCCCCGACGGATGCGTCTGCGTCACCGCCACCACCTGCGCGGACTCCAGCACCCGCGCGTACTCCGGCGGGCTCCCCAGCGCGATGATCTCCGTCTGGAACTGCTTCAGGTTGGCGCGCAGCACGCCGTGGTCCAGGTTGGCCGGGTCCGGCAGCAGCAGCCACGCCAGCGCCGGCGTCGCCATCGTCGCGATCCCCGTCGCCCGCACCGGCGTGAGCACCAGCTTGGTGTACCCGGTGTCCAGGTCGTACAGCGTGATGCCTTCGCTGTCGTCGACAAACTTCTCCGTGGCATCATTGTAGTTCGGCCCCGGTGCCGGCGAATGCACCAGAATCGCCTTGCGCGTCCCCGGCACCAGCAGCGCCAAATCCACGGTCTTGCGCAGCAGCACCGGCGCAATCGTCTTGGTGGCAAAATCCAGCGTCGCCGCCTGCTCGATGCCCGCCGCCGTCGTGTAGAGCAGGGCGGTCTTGCCGTCTTCCGTGATTTGCGCCAGCCCGGCGATCAGGCTCCCCGTCGAAAGCACGGTCGCCTCCAGCACTTCCGTCGGGTCCGCCGGCAGCGTCACAATCGCCACTTCGCCCGTATCGCGCACCACCGCGAGCGCCGCGCTGCCGTCGGGCAGCAGGTCCAAATCCGTCGGCGCGGCATTGAGCGCCAGCGTCGCCAGCTTCTTGCTCGCCAGATGCACCGCGTTCAGGCCGTTCAGCCCGCTCTGCCGCACGATGGCCCACGCGCCGTCGGACGTAATCTGCACCTCACGCTCAGCCGGCTTGTCCAGCGGATCCTTGGAGAGCGCGATCGGCGGCACGATGTCGCCGTCCTGCGCCGTCGCCGGATGGATCACGCACACGCCGTCGTCCGTCACCACAAACGCCTGCGTGCCATCCTTGCGGTACGCGACGCTCGTCGGGTGAAAGCCCACCGCCAGGTGCGCAACCTCGGGCTTGTCGCCCAGCCGGAACAGCGTCACGTCCTGCAGGCTGCCCGCCGGCTCGCCGGGAATCGGGTGCGCGTGGTCATAGAACGCCACCGCGGAAGTGCCGTCAGGCGAGACGATGAGCGTATTGGCGTGCGGGGAAATCGGCAGGAAGTCGATGGTGTCGCCCGTCGCGCTGGACCGCACATACGCCACGTCGTCGCTGCCCGCGTTGATGACGAGCACCGCGTCATGGCCTGGCACCGTCTTGGCGAGAATCGGCCGGTCGCCCACTTCCACCAGCGTGACCTGCAGCGACGCGCCGGAGATTTTCACCAGGTTGTCCGTGCCCGCCGCGGGAATGTAGACAAAGTTGGGACTGCCTTCCGGCGCGCCAAAGTCGTAGTCCTTCTCTTTTTCCGGCGGCAAATCCGGCTTGGTGTACACGTCCGCGGCCGCCGAGTCCGTGCCGCCATACTGCGAGTCGGAACTCGCAGCCGAGTCGCCATACGACGCGTCGTCGGAGCTGCCGTTCGCGCCGGGGGACCAACTGGTGCCGGCGCCGCTCGACGCGGACGTGCTGCCGCAGCCGCCGGAAAGCGTGGCGATGACCGTGATGCAGATGAAAGTGCTACGCATGTTGCCTCCAGCAGAACGGCACCTGACGCACCGTCCGATCCCGATCGTCGATTCAGAACCGCACCGCCGCGCCAAAGCGCAGCATCACGCCGTTCAAGCTCAGCGTTCCCAGCTTCAGGTCGCTCGACTCCACGCCCGGCTGCGGCGTGTCGCCCGCGGTCAAGGTCGCATCCTGGTCAAACACCATCTGCCACGCGGTCTCAAAAAACACGCCAAAAGCCGGCAGCGAACTCTCTTTCTTGGACCAAACCGACGCCGGCAGCAGCAGTTCCACGCCCAGACCCGCTTGCACCTGCGGCGACCAGTTCGTCGTCTCCCAGTTGTTCAGCGTCAGCCGCGACTTGGCCGCGCCCACGCCGACGCGCGCGTAGGGCACGAGCCAGTTCAGGACGGGGTAGCGGTAGCGGCCGTCGACCGTCAAATCGTGGCGGCTCAGCGAGGTCGGGTAGCCGTGCAGGCTGGCGTCCGTGCCGGCGTAGTGCCAGCCAAAGCCGATGCGCCAGTTTTCGTTCAAGCCGACTTCACCGCGCAAGTTGATGCCGCCAAAGACGCGGCTCTTGGACCAGGCGTTGGCGGATTCCGTGTAGCTGCGCAGGCCCTGGCTGGCGACGTCGACACCGAATTCGATGGCGTGCGCCGACACAGCGCTGAACAGGAGCGTGCAGACGCACGCAAAGAGGCTCAGGCGTTTCATGGGGCCTCCGTCGCGCCCGTCAGGGCAAAACCTTGCAGCATCTTGGCCGAGTCCGTGTCCAGCGCGCCCGTCGGCAGCGCCATCAGCGTGCCCGAGCCATCGCCCGCCGCCCACAGCGCCACGCCGTTCTGGCCCCACGCGGTGATGCCGCCTGCCTGCAGCGACAACTCCATGCTCTGCGCCGTCAGGTTCGTCAGGTCAATGCGCGCCAGCCGCATGCCGCCCGCCACCGCGCCCAGCACCCACATCGCGCCGCCCAGCACCCGCACCGACTTCACGGTGCCCATGCCCGAAAGCGCGGTCATCCGATCGTTCTCCGCGTCGTACGCCGACAGCTGCGAGCCGCTGTGCTGCAGCAGGAACTGGTTCTGCAGCGCCGTCACTTGCGACACGCCCTGCGTCGCCGTCACGTCATGCACGGCCTTGCCCTTCTTCTTTTCGATGTCCTCGATGTCCACGCGCTGGAGCACCGCCAGATTGTCGCCCCACAGCAGCGCGTGCGGCTTGCCGTCCGCGCCGAGGTACGGCTGGATGTGGCGCGACTGCGTCGACAGCGTAATCGACGTGCCGGTCCCCGTCGTCGGATCCAGCAGGGACACCAAGGCAGCGCCGGCATGCAGCGTCAGCACCCGCAGGCCCGCGGTCGTGTCCACAAGCGCGATGTCCGTCGGCTGCGGTCCCGAGGCGATCTGGTCCAGCGAGACGGTCAGATCCGCGCCGGCGAGGTCAATCGAGATGTGCACGGCGTCGTTGGAACCCGTCGCAATGAGGTACAGGTTCACGCTGCTGCCCGTCACCCGCGCGAGCGTCCGCTTGGGCACGATGCCCGCAGCCGCGCCCGCCGTCGCCAGCGGCACCACCAGCGTGCGCGTCCCTTTGGGGCCAAAATCGGCGATGCCCAGCGCGGAGGTGGTCTCCATCCAAGCCAGCCGGTGCGTCCCGTCCGGCAGCGTCAGCGGCGGCGTCAGGAAGGCCGCCAGCGGCTGCGTGGAAATGCCCGCGATCGTCGCGGTCTGCACTTTGCGCGGCGTCGCCGCCAAATCGACGAGCGCCAGTTCCGCGGCAATCACCAGCCCCGTCTGCGCCGCGCCCGGCGCGTGGAAAGCCAGCGCCGTTTGCGAATCGTCCGACAGCGATAGCCCGGAGAACGCGGTGTTGAACTGCAGCAGCTCGGCATCGCCCGTCGCGCCGAAAATCGCCAGCTTCTGGTGGCCTTTCTCAAACGCGGCGTCGAGCAGCAGCAGCGCCTTGCCGTCGGGCGTCAGCACTTGCGCCATCGGGGTCACCGGCAGCGGCGTCGCGTCCTGGGCAATCTCGCCGCCCGAGTCGCGCAGCCGCGTCACGCGATGCCGCCCACTATCGAGGAACAACAGCGCGTCGCCGACCTCGACGGGCGGGCTCAAGTGCAGGGCGCGCGAGAACGCCGGATCGCCGTCAATGCACCCGGGCAGCGCGCCGAGGAACAGTGCGGAACACAGAAATCGGACGCAAACGACAATCGTTGCGCGCGGCAGGTGGGTCATGGCGGACCTCGATCTCCGGCATAGCGCCGAGGTGATGGTCCGCACCGTAGCAACTGCCTGCGGCTTTATGCAAACCGCCGCGTCACTTTTCTGTCATCGACTGAAGAACTAAGGAAAACGCTTGCTTTCGAGGCGATCCGTGAACGCGTCGAGGACGCGCGTGCCCGCCTCACCAAGTAGGCCACTCAAGCGCTGGCTGACGTTGCGCGATGGCTCGAACTTCACTTCAAACAAGTCTGCGTCCTTCGCCGTCGTCACCAGCCACGCGTCAGACGTCTGCAGCGCATCACACAGCCCGAGCCCGAGCGCCTGCTGGCCGTACCAGTGCTCGCCCGTCGCGACCTTGGCGATGTCCAGCGCAGGCCGCTGCGTGTGGACAAAATCCTTGAACAGCGCGTGTGTTTCTTCCAACTCTTCGCGGAATTTCTCGCGGCCTTTCTCGGTATTCTTGCCCAGCACCGTCAGCGTGCGCTTGTATTCGCCCGCCGTGTGCAGCTCCACGTCGACCTGGTGCTTCTCCAGCAGGCGGTGAATATTGGGGATCTGCGCAACCACGCCGATCGAGCCGAGAATCGCGAACGGCGCGGCGATGATCTGATCGGCCGTGCACGCCATCATGTACCCGCCGGACGCGGCGATCTTGTCCACGGCGACGGTCAGCTTCACGCCGCCTTCGCGCACGCGGGCCAACTGCGACGCGGCCAGACCGTAGCCATGCACGACGCCGCCCGGGCTTTCCAGCCGCAGCAGGACTTCATCGCTCGCCGTCGCGACGGCCAACACGGCGGTCACTTCTTCGCGCAGGGTCGTCACCGCGGACGCGCGCAGGTCGCCGTTGAAATCCAGCACAAAGACGCGGCGGCGGGCCGAACCCTGCTTTTCCTGCAGCTTCGTCTCGGCCTTGTCCTGCTTGCGCAGCGCCTTGAATTCCTTGCCAGACAGGATCGCCGCTTGCAGCGATCGCTGGAGCCCGCGCAGGCGGCGGTTGAGCTTGCGCACTCTCAGGTGCTCGTGCGTGCTGGGCGCCGCGCGCATGGTCGCGCCGGCAAGGCGCGCAATCACAATCAGCAGCACGGCCAGAACCGTAACGGACTTGGCGAGGAAGAGCCCATACTGGGTAAAGAACTCATGCATGAGCGCGCGCCTCGGCTGCGTGGGATCTACAAGATAGGGCGCCCTGGCAGGCGCGGAAGCACCCTGGACCCTTCAGTCCAGGTGGGTGCCAGTGTCCAGTTCAGTCAGTCCTACTGGCATGTGCAGAACACACGGTAGGCATGGACATTCCCGGACGAGCCCAGCTCCCTGTTGTAATCATACGGTCCCGGGGCATTTTCCGCGACCGCCAGAGCGGCTTCAGGATCGCACAACCCGCGCACGCATGCCACTGGAAACCGCACAGCAGGGGGCGCCTTCACGCTTTGCGCCGCAGCAGATAGCCGCAGCCGAGGGCAAACAGCGCCAGCGCCCACAGCCCGCCAAGACGCGCTTCCAGGGGCGAACGGCTGAAACGCAAAGGCTCCGGCAGTGGCGCTTCCGGCGGCAACGGTGCGCTCTTCGCTGGTTCGTTCGCCGCGCACGTACCGCCGATCGCGCAGGCTTCGACCAGCGCCGGCAGCAGCTTGGGCGGCGCATCGTGCGGATTGTGCAGCGCGGGGCAGAGCAGGTGCAGCGTTTGCGCGTCGGCCGTCAGGGCCGTGTCGAGGTTGCTGCCCGGGAACTGCCACATGCACGGCTCATTGGCCGCCGCTGGGTGCAGCGCATCGCGCAGGAACCGCGGCCCGCGCAACGGTTCTTGCGGCACCGCGACCGCCACGCGCGTCGGCGCACCCGCGCGCACGGGAATGCGCAGCTCAAAGGGCGCGAACGGCGCATCCAATGGCAACTGCTGCGGCATCGAACGGCCGACGAACGGCGCGGGTGTGTACCCGGGCCCCGGCACGCGCGCAATTGGCCGACAGCCCGCATCGGCGCCGCCCAGCGGGCAAATCTGCGTCCCCGCGAGGTCCAGCCGCGAGGCAAACGGCGTCGCACCCGCGATCGCATCTCCCGACAACACGAGCGCCAAAGGTTGCGCGCGGTCCAACCGTCGCTGCGGCAGGAACGCCCCGGTCGCCTCCGCCAGCGTTGGCGCGTTTTCCCCGCGCAGCTCCGTCAGGATATGCGGCCAGCCGACGCCGTTCACCTCCGCCGCGGCCGCGACCCGTTCTGCCGCGGTCCACGTCACCGCCACATGGCCCTGCCGCCAGTAGGTCAGCACGGCGACGACGACCAGCGCCGCCACCGGCAGCGGCCGCCAACGCGCCAGACGCGGCGCCATCGCCAGCGCCGCCGCGCCGAGAAACGGGAGGGCATAGCGCGCGGTGAATTGGTGCGTGAGGCCGGTCGCCAGCCACGCCAGCGCGCCCACGAGGCTCATCTGGACGACCGGCTGCAGGCGGCGCAGCGGCCACAGCAGCAACCACACGAGCGGCGCGCCCAGGAGCGCAAGCCCGTAGCCCGGATGCTTTTGCGTGGCCAGCCAGAGCAGCTCCCAGGCGCGGGGCGAATAGAGCAGCGTCGTCGCGAGCGGCACGATGAGCGTCAGCAGCGCGCCCTGCCGGTGACCGCGCTGCCAGGACAGAGCGGCGAGGGTCCAGGCCAGCGGCCATGCCACGGTGTGCAGGTCAACGGCCACGCCCAGCGCCGCGCCGGTCAGCAGCCAGAGCGGCAGCGACGGCCGATCCAGCGCCGCCAACCCCAGCGCGGTCGCCAACAGGCAAAACGGCGACAGCGCGGTCGGCGGCACCAGCACCACGGGGCTCGTCAGCAGCGTGGCGATCACCAGCACGCTCAGCGCCGCCAACACATGCCGGTCGGGCGACGGATGGCGCGGCAGGATCACGGCCATCGCGGCGCCGGTCAGCAGCGCCAGCGCGACGCCCAGCCACAGGGGCGACGCCACGGTTCGCCCCAGCACGAGGAGATCCAGCCATGACACACCCAGATGCACGTCGCGCAGGCTGGACATCGCGCCGGCCGTGTCACAGCGGCCCAGATCGAGACAATCGCGGGTCATCAGGAGGTCGTGGAGCGCGTCCGGATGCACCGCGTCCAGCGGCCACGCCAACGCCAGCAGCGCGGCGACGGCACAGAGGAGGAGGAGCATGCGCGGCGCGTGCGGCAGGTTCATCGCGTTGTCCGTCTCCGGCCGATGCAGTACCGGCGAGTCGGTGCCTCAGGCTTGCTACGGCCGCGTGCGCGCCAGGAGCCACGTCGGCAGCGCTTCGCGGAAATCGTCCGTGAACCCGGGAATGTGGCCGCTGCCGGCCATCTGCCAGTGCTCGACCGCGATACCGCTTGGGCAATTCAGGTACTGCAGGCGATCGGTCTCCGAGCCTGCGACGTTGAGGTCGTAGTCCGCCTTGCCTGCCGACGTCGGGCTTCCGCTGCAGCCATCGCGATCGAGCCACTGCTGGATGCTGTCCTGCGCGCTCGGATACGTCGCCCCGGTGAAGCCGGCGATCTGGATGGTGCCGCCGTCGTAGCTGATCGTCGCGTCCTTGGTGCCGTGGATATGCAGGACGTTGACCGCCTTGGGCTTGCCGCACACGGTGGCGTCCGGGTTGGTCGCGCCGGCGATGACGGCGATGGCGGTGATCTTGTCGGAGATCTCGCACGCGAGTCGGTAGGCCATGAAGCCGCCGTTGGAGTGGCCGACGACGTAGACGCGCGCCGGATCGACGGCCAACTTCGCAATCGCTTCGTCGATGAGGCCGCCCAAATACGCGACGTCATCGACGTTGACGTGGCCGAAATCACAGCACGCGGGCGTGGCGTTCCAGAACAGGCTGCCCGACGGATCGCGCGTGCCATCGGGCGCGAGCGTGACGAAACCGTACTGGGTGGCGCGGGCGGCGACGCCGAGGAAGGCGCTCTGGACCGTGCCGCTTGCGCCGTAGCCGTGCAGAACGAGGATGAGCGGCCATTTCTTCTGCGGCGTCCAATCGTCCGGAACGGTCACATCCACGGGCCGCGCACCGCCGACCGTCTCGGTGGCCTTGGCGGGCAGGGCAGTCGCATCCGTGCCAGTTGCGGCATCCGCAGCGTCCGCGCCCGTTGTGTCCGCGGGAACGGTCGCGTCGGCTGCCACGTCCGTTTCAGTCGTCGTCGTCGTTGTGCTCGTGCCGCAGGCGGAAAGCGCCGTCGCCACCAGAATTGCCAGCCTGATCCGCATCATTTCGTCCCCTGTTTGGCCACCCGTCGTAGGCGCGTACGGTGCGGTCGAATTGCGCGTGCGTCAAGGGCAACGTGCGGCGTCAACGCGCGTTTGGGCGATGCGGGGGGACTGACCGTTCGACCTGTGTGTTCGACTGAGGTCAGCCTGTTTAGTTGCAGTCGGTCGCGCAGCTTGCGGCCAAGCACTTGCTGAGCGTGTCGAAGCAGGTTGCGCAACCCGC
>CAINLT010000480.1 GCA_903850505.1 uncultured Myxococcales bacterium
ACCGTCGACTTCCAGAAGAACCAGATCGTCATCAAGCGGGCGTTGTCCCGCGGGAAGCTGCTGGAGCGGACCAAGACCAAAGCGCAGCGCGTGGTGCCAATTCACGCCGACCTGGCGGAGATCTTGAAGGCGCATCGCGAGGCCCAGCTGGTCAGGTTCGCGAAGCGCCAGGCGGAGGCAAAGGCCCGCGGCGAGCCGGAAGTGACGGACATCGGCATGGTGTTCGTATCCGACAAGTGGACCATCCGCGATCCGAAGTCCGCGAAGAAAATGTGGGCGGTGCTGTGCAAGCAGGCCGGGATCACGCAGCGGGTAAGCCCGCAGGTCCTGCGGCGCAGTCTCAACACGCAACTGCTGGCCGGTGGCGTTGACCGGATCACGCTGCGCAGCATCATGGGGCACACGTCCGAGGCGATGACACAGCGCTATGCCGGCATCGGCGAGGCCGCCAAAGCGCAGGCTGTGGCGCTGATCCGGCCAAAGGCTGACGTCGCCGCTGAGCCAGTCAAGCGCCAGACCGCGATGGCGCCGATGGCGGAGGCGTAGCTGTGCTGCCGACGGCGCAAGTGGTTTCTCAGGCGGGTCGCCAAAATGTTGTCACCCACCTGTTGTCACCCAGCCCTTCCGAGCGAGCTAACTACTGGCGCGCCCAACAGGATTCGAACCTGTGACCGTCGGCTTAGAAGGCCGGTGCTCTATCCACCTGAGCTATGGGCGCGTCCTCCCAGCATCGTCCTGCACAGCCACTGAGTCAACCTGTCGCCGCGAACTTGCAGATTCACCTTGGCACGCGGGTCAACCTATGGCACACTAACGCCCCTTTCCCGCGCCATCTGGCGCTCATCGAGACACATGCAGCGCGTTCGTAATATCGGCATCATCGCCCACGTCGACCATGGCAAGACCACCCTTATCGATCAGATCCTGACGCAGTGCGGCGCCGTGGGTCGTGGCGGTCTTGAACGCGAACGCGTGATGGACTCCAACGATCTCGAACGCGAACGCGGCATTACGATTCTCGCCAAGAACACTGCCATCCAGTGGCAGGGTCAGACGGTGAACATCGTCGACACGCCGGGCCACGCCGATTTTGGCGGCGAAGTGGAGCGCATCCTGCGCATGGTCGACTCCGTGCTCCTGCTCGTTGACGCCTGCGAAGGCCCGATGCCGCAGACGCGTTTCGTGCTCCGCAAGTCGCTTGCCCTCGGTCTTCGGCCGATCGTCGTCATCAACAAGGTCGATCGCCCGGATCGCCAGATTGACCGCGTGCTCGACGCCGTGTTCGACCTGTTCGTGGCGCTTGACGCCAAGCCGGAACAGCTTGATTTTCCGGTGATCTACGCCTCTGGCCGTGGCGGCTTTGCCGTGCATGACTACAACGAAGTGACCGACGACGATCCGGTCGTCATGGCTGAGAAGCAGAAGGGCAAGACCCTCGCGCCGCTGATGGACCTCATCCTCCAGCACGTTCCGCCGTGCGAATTCCCGATCGACCAGCCGCTGCAGTTGCAGGTCGCCACGCTCGACCGCAACGACTTCCTCGGCCGCATCGCGATCGGCCGCATCTACCGCGGCTCGATTCGCAAGGGCGACAACATCGTTCAGGTTCGCCTCGATGGCAGCCAGCAGAAGATGCGCGTCGTCAAGCTCATGGGCTTCATGGGTACGGATCGCGCGGACATCGATCAAGGCTATGCCGGTGACATCGTTGCGCTTTCCGGCGTGGGCGACGTGACGGTCGGCGAGACGCTCTGCGCGGAAGACTGCATTGAGCCGATGCCGGCGATTCCGGTCGACGAGCCGACGCTCTCGATGGACTTCATCGTCAACAACTCCCCGTTCGCGGGCAAGGAAGGCAAGTTCGTCACGACGCGCAACATTCGCGACCGCTTGAACAAAGAGCTGGAATCGAACGTTTCGCTCCGCATTGAAGACACCGAGAAGCCGGACGTCATCAAAGTGTCGGGCCGTGGCACGCTGTCATTGTCGATTCTGATCGAGACGATGCGCCGCGAAGGCTTTGAGCTGCAGGTCAGCCAGCCGCGCGTGATCACCAAGGAAGTGAACGGCAAGAAGATGGAGCCCTACGAGGACGTGGTCGCGGAATGCGGCGACGGTTACTCCGGCGCGGTCGTCGAGAAGCTGAGCCAGCGCGGTGGCGAGTTGCAGAACATGGAAGTTGCCGACGACGGCACCGTCCGCATGGAATTCCGCGTTCCCAGCCGCGGCCTCATCGGCTACCGCAGCCAGTTCCTCACGGACACGCGCGGCACCGGCGTGGTCTACCACAACTTCGCCGACTACGGCCCGTGGCGCGGCGAGATCCGCCGCCGGCTGAACGGCGTGCTGATTGGTCACGAAGAAACCGTGTGCACGCCGTACGGCATCTTCAACCTGCAGGACCGCGGTGCGTTCTTCGTCGGTCCGACGCAGGAAATCTATGCCGGCCAGATCGTCGGCGTTCACAACCGTGACAACGACCTGACGGTGCACCCGGGCAAGGAAAAGAAGCTGACCAACATCCGCTCGGCTGGCGCGGACGAGAAGCTGCTGCTCGTGCCGGCACGCCGTCTGTCGCTGGAAGAAGCGCTGGAGTTCATCTCCGACGACGAACTCGTGGAAGTGACGCCGAAGTCGATCCGCCTGCGCAAGAAGTGGCTGAACGAGAGCGATCGCCGCCGCTACGGCAAGGGCGACTGAGTCTTACCGCGATTGAGTTCCTGGCAGCCCGCAGTTTCCGGGCCGCCAGGAAGTCCGCGGCCTTCAGCCGACCGGGGCTAGCCCGCGACTTTCTTGAGCGCCGCGAGAATCGTCGCCGGCGCCTGACCACCCTGCAGTACGACATCGCCGCCCGCGCCGTGCAGCTCAAAATGCGGCACGCCGTTCATGCCCGTGCGTGCCGCCGCGGCCGCAAGCTGACGCACACGCAGACGCGCGGCCATGTCCGCCAGCGCGTCCACTGCCTGCGCAATGGGCAGCCCCGCTTCCTGCCAGCATGCCTGCAGCACGGCGCCGTTGCCGATGTCCGCGCCCTCCTCAAAGTACTCCCGGTGGATGATGTCCAGCAGGTCCGACTGTTTCGCCACCGGCGCAGCAAGAATCAGCGCGTGGGAAATCGCCGTGTCCGGCGTACGGCGAATCTTGGCGAAGTCGAACTTCAGGCCATAGCTCGCGCCCGTTTGCGTCACGCGGTCAAACATCGCGTCCAGCTGTGTCGCGCCATAGCGCTCAGCCAGCCGTGCCCGCAGGTCGACGCCTTCGGGCGGAACGCTCGGGTCCAGCAGGTACGGGTGCAAGTTCACGGTCGCGTTCGCACCTGGCATCTGGCGCAGCGCCACGCGCAGGTTGTGGTGGCCGATGCGACACCACGGGCAAATGACGTCGTGCGTCAGGTCAATGGTAATGGCAGAATTCGGGTGCGACATCTCGGCTCCAGTTGCAGTTGGCGCGGCAGGCAAAGCTGCGGCGGATGGCGAAGCTTCTGAACGTGACTTCGCCAGCGACGGAGGCGTGCCACACGCGGGCAGCAGCGCGACTCCCGCCGTGGCGGTTCCGAAATGCAGCAGTAGCTCCCGACGGTTCATCATCTCTCTCATGATGCCAACTTGCGGCGAGGTCCGCTACCCGCAACGCCCCATGACACACTGTTTCCGCGTGCGCACAATGCGCGCCTTGCGCGGCCGCCGTCGCTGCCTAACATGGTTCTGCTTACCCAACTTCCCCACCTGCCGGAGTCCTCCATGAAGCTGTTTCTCGCCCCGGGCGCCTGTTCCCTCTCCCCTCATATCGCCCTGCATGAAGCGGGGCTGAAGTTCGAGGCCGTGCGCGTCGATTTCGCCACCAAGCTGACCGCCGATGGCCGCGATTTCAACGCCATCAATCCCAAGGGCTATGTGCCGGCGCTGCAACTGGACAACGGGTACGTCCTGACAGAAGGCCCGGCGATCCTGCAGTTCATCGCCGACCAAGCGCCGGGCACGCATCTGGCGCCGCCAAACGGCACGCTGGAGCGCTACAAGCTGCAGGAATGGCTGGGATTCATCAACTCTGAGCTGCACAAGGTCTACGGACCGCTCTTCAATCCCAAGGCGCAGGAGGAGAGCAAGACGGCGGCGCGCAACAACCTGTTGCGACGTTTCGGCTTTGTCGCGCACGCGCTGGAGGGCAAGCAGTGGCTGATGGGGGACGCGTTCACCGTCGCCGACTGCTACCTGTACGTGATGCTGGTGTGGAGCAAATACACGGGCGTGGATCTCGCCAGCATGCCGGTTCTCGCGGCGTATCAGGCGCGCGTCGATGCCCGCCCGGCCGTGCGCGCGGCGCTGGCGGCAGAGAACGCGCTGCGCACGAGGAAATAGCCGCTACTCTTGCAGCTTGGGAATTTCCGCGATGAGGGCGCGCACACGGGTGAGGGCATCCTCGAACTCGAAGGCTTCGACGTCGCGTGCGAGTTCGCCAACGGCCGACCCGAGTGTCGCGCGGAGCATCGGCGCAGCGGCACGGAACGCCTGCAGTGCGCGCACATCGTCGTCCGCGAGCAGCCGCTGC